>CAYGTA010000520.1:0-3321 GCA_964352605.1 uncultured bacterium
TTACTAAGCTTAGTGTTTAAATCTAACGGTAAGGGTTGTGCCTTGCTTTAAGCTACTGTCAATACTTAACTTTCCGCCTACAAGTTCTACGCGTTCACGCATGCTAGCAAGCCCAAAATGTTTGTTTTGCGCAACCAAGCTAGGGTCAAAGCCTTGCCCATCATCTTCAATAACAAGTTGCGTAAAGCTTGTTTGATTGGTCAGTGTTAACGAGGCATGGCTTGCGTTGGCATGACGAACCACATTCGTTAAGGCTTCTTGAACCACTCTATAAATAACTGTTTGTTGGTCTTTGCTTAATGTTTCGGGCACTTGCATTAAGGTATCAATCTCAACGTGAGCATACTCAGCAATATCTCGAGTGAGTCGCTTTAAAGCAGGTACAAGCCCTAATTCATCAAGGAGTGGAGGTCTTAAATCACGAGAAATTCTTCTAACATCAGCAAGGATGGTCTCCGCTAAAATTTTAAACTTCGTAGTATCTAAATTATTAGCTTTAGCATGACTCAAACCCAAAATTAAACCTGTTAAAGACTGCCCAACTTGATCATGCAAATCACGAGAAATACGGGCTCTCTCTTCTTCTTGTGCCGACAGTAAAGCCTCTAAAGCCTGCTGTCGACTGGTCACATCAAGCCCTAATGCGGCTACACTAACAACCTGATCAGAATCGTTTTTAATAACAGTGTGGTACCACTCAAAAATAAGACTACGCCCATCCTTGGTGATATTACGATTGCTACTACGTTTACCCTCATCTTCAAAATAACCATTCAAAAGAGGCTCGAGTTGCTCTTTATCTTCTTTGCTAAAAATAATATCTGCTTTAGCTTTCTCTATAATCTCATGGGCTTTGTAACCAAATAAGCGTTCTGAAGCAGGGTTCCAAGTGGTAATAAGCTGGTCACTTACACGCCATTCAATTACCGCTAGAGGCGTGTTTTCTAAGTGTTCTTTCATACGCTCTTGGCTTTCTTGTAAAGCCTTAGTTACGCGCTCCTGCTCACTAATATCCATTACAGATGCCATAAAAACAGGCGGTGATGCTTGCGTGAAATGCTGAATGTTTGCAGCTGCACGGTAACTTGAAGCATCTTTTCTATAAACAGTAAAAGTTAAGGTTACACGATCTTTAGTGCCTGCTTTTAAGGGTCTTAGTAGCTCATCGAAGGTTTTAAAACTATAGTCATGTAAGACATCTAGTGGGGTGAGTTCAAATAGCTCTTCTTTGTCATAAGCTAAATTACTTAAAGCAGATTGATTTGCGTAAACAAAACAAAGGTTTTCAGCATTAAACAAATAAATTTCATTTGCTGAACTTTCTAAAATACGACCTAAGCGATTAAGTTCAGCCTCATCTTCTTTAAGTTTACTAATATCTCTAATAGCAGCCGATACCAGCAGGCTATTAGGCGTAATAAGAGGGTTCAAGCTAATTTCAACAGGAAACTCACGACCATCTCTCGCAAGGGCAAAAAGCTCTAAATTAATACCCATAGGTCGCGTGCTAGGGTTCTCAAAATATTTCTTAAGATGCCCCTTATGCTGCCTGCGAAACCTATGCGGAATAAGCAGCTCGAGTCCTTGACCAAAGAGTTCATCTTGAGAGTAGCCAAAGAGTTTTTCTAATTTTGAGTTGATGAGTTGAATATGCCCTTCGGTATTTATGAGTAGCATGGCGTCTAAAGGTGATTCTAATAGTAGTTCAGCTCTATGCTCAGCTTGTTTAAGTTCACTAATATCATTGTGGCAAATAAGTACTTCACTGCTGTCATCTAACCTTGAGGCTTCCATACGGTGCCACGTACTAGCGTTTGCCTGATAGTCAAACTGAAAGTTTTCGCGTTGCTTTGCCAAAACTGCTTGAAGTCCTTGCTTGCAAATGTCAGCCTCTTCATTAGCAAGGTTTTGCATGGCAGGACAGAGCTCTAGGTAGGGTTTGTCTTGCTCATTTTGTTTACCGTTAGCTATCAGTAATTGCTGGGCTGCCTTATTAACAAAGTTAATGCTCCCCTTTTGATTCAGTACAAAAACAGGATGCGTTAAGTTATCAAGAATGCTGTGAGAGCTTAAGCTTGTATTAGATCTAGTCATTGAATTATCCTCATAAGACCTAGCTGTGCTTTATGTGGCTCACCCCAAGCATCTAACTAGTTTCCTTCTTAGTCAAGCATATTATGTTCTAGTGCCCAGCGCACTAATTCAGCTCTTGTTTTTATGCCGAGTTTCTCAGCTGCTCTTTCTCTGTACGTTGCTACGGTTTTTTCACTTATTATAAGTTCAGCAGCAATCTCTTTATAAGTTAAGCCTTGCGCTATGTAGCCTACAACCTGTCGCTCGCGACCGGTAAGCTTTTCATTTCGGTAAGGGTCAGGGCTAGCAATTTCTTTGGCAAGCTCAGCTAAAAGTTTTGCAGGCGCATAATACTCGCCTCGAGCAACCGCAGCTACTGCGTCAAGTAAGCCCGTTTCAACAGAACTTTTAGGCACATAACCTGAACCACCAGCTTCTAAAAAACTTTGTACATACTCGGGTTCTTCATGCATAGATAAGGCAATAAAGCGTGTATTGGGCAAACTTGCTTTAAGTACTCTGGTGAGCTCAATACCACTCATAGCTGGCAGCGTTAAATCTGTAATGATGATATCAGCCTCACTGGCTGCCGCTTTTTGTAAGGCTTCTTCAGCACTCTCTGCCTCACCTACAATACTTATGCTTTCTTGTGACTCTAAGAGCATACGAATACCTGCCCTTACAATCGCATGGTCATCTACCAGAAAAACACGAACTTGATTCATCACTTACCCCTTGATTCTTAGACTTAAGCATAATCTGGCTTAAATCAAAGCTGTGTGGGAAAAAGTCCTACAGCATGCCTTGAAAAGATCTGAGATGCCAAAGTTTAAAGACCATTCTTTTTAACTAAGAGGCTAGGTTTCATAGCCTCTTGTGAGCGTCAAGATAGCCTAAAATAAGTAGGAAAGTAACAAAAGGGTAATACTTGTGTGACACATTGAACACATAAGTGTCGCAGCAAAATGCAACCATACTTACTTGAATTCTAGCTCTTTGGGTTTCACTATGATTAAAGAAAATAGTAGTTTATCAGAACAACTATCACAAGCTGAACTCAGCTTGCAACAGAGTGATTGGGTGACTGCTAAAGACATGCTGCTCAAATTGCATCCTTTATGTGAAGGGTATCATGCTGAGCTAGCGAAATGTAGCCATTTTTTAGCTTACACTTTAGGTCTGCAACTAGGACGCTATGACGAAGCTCTAGCCTATGGTCTAGAGACACAAGCATTAATTGATTACTTA
>CAYGTA010000521.1:0-3317 GCA_964352605.1 uncultured bacterium
CTGTTTTTAATACCATCACCATTTGTGCCGTGGCACCCTGAAGAGCAAGATGTGTCGTAGGTTGATTTACCTAGACTTAAGTTTGCTGTTAGGTTGAATACAACACCAACATTGCTGTCTTCTGTAAGGGTGAAAGTGCATGTAGTTTGTGTGCTTGTGCAGTCTCCTGTCCAGCCTATGAATTCAAAGCCACTTGCGGGTCTAGCTGTTAATGTGATGGTGGTATTAGGGGAAAAGTTGGCGCTGCAGCTTTCGCCACAATCTATTCCTGTTGGTGAACTTGTTACTGTTCCAAGGCCTTTTTTGTTTATTGTTAAGCTGTTCAGGGGAGTGGATGTAAATACTGCTCCGACATTGCTGTCTTCTGTAAGAGTGAGGGTGCATGTGGATTGTGAGCCTGTGCAATCGCCAGTCCAGCCAAGCAGTGAGAAGCCACTTGCGGGTCTTGCTGTTAGGGTAATCGTGGTTCCTTCAGCGAAATTTGCACTGCATCTTGATCCACAGTCAATGCCTGCTGGTGAGCTTGTAACTGTACCAGAGCCATTGATAGCGATAGTTAAAGATTTTTCGGTATCTGTGTTAGGGGCTACGATAACGGTGAGGCTATCTGTTATTTTTCCACCCTGATTTGCAGAGGCGCGAATAGTGTAAAGAGTTGATTTTTGTGGGGTCAGGGTTTTGGTGCCGCCACATTTATTATCGATGTCTATGGCTTCATCATCTTTTTCAGGACCCTCCTCGTTTTGAAATAGATCACAAGAAGGTGCTGAGGGTGCGTTTGTTATAGCCCAACTTAACGTTATTCTATCGCCTTGATTAATGGTTATATTGCTATCTTGATTATTGATTTTAAGATCAATACTTGTGATTGGTTTTGTGTTTGCGGTGGTTGTGCAAGCAACACCCATGAGGAGAACAATACTTACGATGACTAAACTAAGGTATTTCATATATTGCATTTTAACCAAATTCCTCTCCTCGCATTGAGTTTAATTAAAAACAGATTAGAAATCATCACATTCAGGGCAGGGTACTTCATCATCTGAAGGGGTGGCTGCAGGATTATTGGAAGTATTGCTGTTAGTTTGCTGAGGAGTAATAAAGGTTTCACACACAAAACTTCCTTTTAATTGATCTGTAGGTGCTTCTGTGCCTGGTTGCCAGTTTAATGCGGTAACACAGATATCGTAAGTTTCTTGAGCTTCTAAGCTTACACCTTGAAGAACAGTACTCAGACTAGCAGTTTCAGTACCCCCTAAGTATGTTTCCTCTTGAAACAAATCAATAAAGTAATAACTGGCATTATTCACCTTAAGCCAACTAAGCTTTAAACTTCTAGTATCACGAGCATCTACATCAATGCGATTCACTTCCGCTAAGATGTCTTGGGGATCAAGAAAAAAGGTTTGACTAATAAGTCCAGAACCAAGCTTATAACTAAGACTATACTCACCAGTAATGAGATCAGGACCCCACCACTCGAGTATATCTAGGTCAATGCTAAGCTCGAGAGTTTGATTGTCATTCCATCCTTCAGGCCCACTTATACTTAAGGATTGTATGGCCTGAAAGTCAATTTCACTAAGTTTGCCTGCAATTAGAATGTCTGTATAGCCGAAATTATTGAGAGTTCCTAAATAGAGATTGGTTTCTAGTTTGAGGCTTTCAAAAGATAGAGTGAGATTGTTTTGTATACCCGGACGGATATCTATGGCATCACGATAAGATTGGGCTCCGTTAGCGCTTGCAAAGACATCATAAAAGCCTTCAGCGATAGCAAATTGCAACTGATCTTCTGATAATTGAAGAAGAATTTCGTCACCACCTAATAGCGGTACTAAGGTGATTTCGGCATTTTCGGTATTACTGGTAATGTTTAGCCAGCCTTCATTAGCTTTAAGAGTAGTACCGTTTTCTTGGGTTGTACTTTCTGATGTGGTAGAAGTGCCGTCTTCTGGTATTGCGGTTGTAGGGGGTTGAGGATTAACCTCTGGAGCTTCTAAGGGAGATCCAGGTTGTTCAGTTACGACGGTGGGCGGGGTGGTGACTTCAATTGCTTGTAAATTAAAGACTTCATTTAGGGTCTGACCTGCGGATAAGCTGAGGTTGAGTTCTTGAGATTCAAATCCATCTGCTTCGATACTAAGATTGTAGTTTCCTTCATCTAATAAGAGTGATTCTGAAGCGCTAGCGATCTGACCATTAATGCGAACTATAGCTGTTTCTGGTGAAATAGTTAAATTTAGAATGGCTTTTAAAGGTGTAAAGTTAACAATAAGGCTTTTTTGCTCACCTGCCGAAACACTAAATTCCTGCTCAAAAGGCTCATTTCCTTCGGAGAGAACTCTAATGTCATGTGTACCTGGTGGAAGGTTAAATTGAGTTGTTTGACCAAGACTTGTGCCATTAAGGAAAGCTTCAAATTTAGATTCCGAAATGTCTAAAGTAAGGATGGCATCAAGGGGAGACAAATTGATGGTTAAGGGTAGTGTTTGATTTTCAACGATTACAATTCTTCGAGAATTAGTAGCAAAATTTTGTGACCTCACCTCTAAAATACCTTCGCCAATATCTAAAGGTATGAGAAGCTCCTCTGAGCCTAAAATGCCTAAGTAGACATCTTGAAAATAAACTTCAGCACCAACTGGGTTACCCTGAATGCTCAGTTGACCCTTAGGGTTTTCCTGAACTGTTGAGGGTGCATCAGATTGCTTATAGAACTCTGCATAATCAGCGTCTTCTAAGCTAATATCTGTCTCTAAGTTAATGATAATTTCAGTTGCATTAGTAAAAATGCCAGTCGGGACTATTTCAAAACTACCTATTGCTCTTGGCTCTAAAATGCCAAATAGCTCCACTGATCGTATAATGCGACCGCCTGTACTATCTGTGGAAATGCCTTGGTCTGAGCCAACCATGACATAATGTTTACCATCTTGAAGTCGGATACTGCTAATTAATGGAAAGCGCTCCTCTGCGTCTTCCACTAAGGCTTGAGCAAGCTCAACAAAAGCTTCAGGGCCTGAAGCTTTTAAGCGTATGCTGTGTATGACTTTACTGGTTGAAACTTCAATGAAATCAGTAATAATTTCTAAATTATCTTGTGCATAAACAAGTACTTTTCCTGTAATAAAATAATCAGCATTACTGAATTCACCAAACTGCTTGGCTTCTTCGGGGCTAACTAAACCCTCTTCGCCCAAAGCAATTTCATTGTTAATCTCATTTAAAATAGATCGATCTAAAACTGTGAAGCGTGACGAATTAGTAAATTCGGATTGTAAGAGACTTACTAAAGAACCACCATAACCATCCAC
>CAYGTA010000522.1:0-3307 GCA_964352605.1 uncultured bacterium
TAACAAATACAGTATTAAAACCCTTAAGAATGTCAGTAAATACAATAGCTTAAGCTCAACATTAGATTCCAAAAAGGCTTGCAAGTAAAAATTCGCGCAAGCCTTTTTGGTATTTACAAAGCAAAGCTATGTTACGATTTATGCAATGTCCATACAGCTTAGTATTCGTCAATCTAGCCTAGCAGAAGACCTGATTCTTGCCCAAAATTATTATCTTATGTGGCAAGACTACGACATGCAAGAGCAACTCGAAAAAGACTGGCAAGCACGTACCATAGCGTTTATTCAAGAAGCTCGAGCTAAACACGAATTAGTTGGCTTTTTAGCTGTGCAAAATGGAGAGATTGTGGGTTCAGCAGTAGCCCAAGTCTTTCAAGGTTTGTATCCTCAAGTTTTCCATACACGAAAATATGGTTATATTTGGGGAGTTTACGTGACAACCGAAGTAAGAAAACAAGGTATAGCAACGCAATTAACTCGAGCTTGTAATGACTACTTAAAAGAAATTGGCTGTACTAAAGTTGTTTTGCACGCTGCACCTATGGCTAAACGTATTTATGAAAAGTTAGGCTTTACGCCAAGTAACGAAATGATTCTGGAGTTCTAATGACAACAAAAAAACGTATGTGGGGCGGACGCTTCGAAGAAGAAACCGATAAGCTCGTAGAAGTATTTAACGCCTCTATCGAGTTTGATCAGAAAATGGCCCTGCAAGACATTCAAGGTTCCATAGCGCACGCAACCATGCTGGCAGAGCAAAACATTATTGCTAAAGATGAAGCTAAACAAATCATTGCTGGCTTAGAAGGCATTCGTGAAGATGTCAAGCAAGGCAAGCTCGAGTACAAGATAGAACTTGAAGATATTCATATGAATATTGAGCGTGAGTTAACAAATCGTATTGGTGCGGTGGGCGGTAAGTTACATACAGCGCGTAGTCGCAATGATCAAGTAGCAACGGATTTTCGTTTATGGCTGCGCGACAAAACGCATCTTATGATTGAACTGTTGCAAGAAACACGCTTGGTGTTTGTTGAGCTAGCCGAAACGCATATTGATGCCATTATGCCAGGTTACACGCATTTGCAAGTAGCGCAACCTGTTTTATTTTCACACCACATGCTGGCGTATTTCGAAATGCTTACACGTGATCAGGCTCGTTTGGAAGATTCTTTAAAGCGTATAAATGTTTCACCTTTAGGCACAGCTGCCCTTGCGGGTACTGGTTTTCCAATTGACAGGCAGCAAACATCTGACTTGCTTAACTTTGCTTACCCAGCCAGAAACTCTTTAGATGCCATTTCAGATCGTGATTTTGCCTTAGAGTTTCAAAGTGCAGCTAGCATTCTTATGATGCATTTATCTCGTTTATCTGAAGAACTTATTTTATGGTCAAGTCAAGAGTTTGGTTTTATTAAGCTACCTGACTCGCACACCACGGGTAGTTCGATTATGCCGCAAAAGAAAAATGCAGATGTATCTGAACTCATAAGGGGTAAAACAGGTCGCGTGTACGGTAACCTGATGGGTTTACTCACCGTCATGAAAGGCTTACCCCTAAGTTTTAACAAAGACATGCAAGAAGATAAAGAAGGCGTGTTTGATACCGTAGAAACACTCGAGCGTTGCCTTAAACTCACTATAAGCATGATGCCTAAACTCAGTTTAAATAAAGATCGCATGTATTTTGCTGCGGGTAGAGCTTACTCAAATGCTACTGATTTGGCTGATTACTTAGCTAAAAAAGGGTTGCCTTTTAGAGATGCACATGAAGTGGTAGGTAAGCTTGTTGCTTTAGGCATAAAAGATAATAAAGATTTGCAAGATTTAAGTTTAGAACAAATGAAAGCCGTTTCAGATTTACTTGAGCAGGATGTCTATGAAATACTGAAGCTCGAGTCTGTTGTTAATGTGCGTAATAGTTATGGGGGTACAGGTACAGAGCAAGTTAAAATTCAGATTAAGCAGGCTAAAGAAATGCTGGAGGTTTCTTAATGCAAACGAGTGAACACGCTGGTATAGCTGGTGAGGGTGTGCTTACGGTGCGTCCTGCAAGGTCTGAAGATGTACCTTTGATTTTTGAGAATATTAGTTACTGGGCATCTCAGGGCAAAATGTTGGTTAGACCCATGAATAATATTTTTGAGAATCTACGTGACTTTTTTGTAGCTGAGGTTGATGGCAAGTTTGTGGGTAACGGTGCGCTGCATATTTTGTGGGGAGATATTGCAGAGGTGCGTGGTTTAGCTGTCGCGCCAGATGTTGTTGCTAAAGGTGTTGGCCGTAAACTTGTTGAAGCTTGTGAAACAGAAGCTAAACGTGTTGGCATTCCTAAGGTTTTTGCTTGGACATACTCGGTTGGGTTTTTTGAAAAATGTGGTTATACGCTTATAGATAAATCAAAAGATTTACACCCTCGAGTGTGGAGTGAGTGTTTACGTTGTCCTTTCTTTGGGGGCTGCAATGAAAATGGCATGCTTAAAGTTCTGTCAGATGTACCTATGCCCAAAAACCTACCTGAAGCGCCCCCAGCACAAGTACCTCCGGGTATTGCTTAGGTGTTGTTATGACCGTTAAGAAACGTGTTCTGGTTACAGCTTTTGAAGCCTTTGGTGGGGCAAGCATAAACCCCACACAAGTCATTATTGAGAAACTCGAGCCTCAGGCTGAGCTTGAGTTAAAGAGGCTTGTTTTGCCGGTTGTGTTTGATGATTGTTTGGTTTTGCTTGAGGAGGCGATTGCTGAGTTTAAACCTGATTTGGTTTTGGCGCTTGGTCAAGCAGGGGGTAGGTCGAAGATTTCTTTGGAGCGTGTTGCTATTAATCTTAATGATGCTCGTTTGCCTGATAATGCTGGTAAGCAGCCTATTGATACTTGTGTTTGTGAGGGTGCTCCGGATGCGTATTTTTCTCGTTTGCCTATAAAGCGAATGTTTCGGGCTTTGCAAGAACAATCTATTCCTGTTGAGGTGAGTAACAGTGCAGGAACGTATGTTTGTAATCACCTTATGTTTGGCTTACTTGACCTTATTGAGCATCGCTATCCGAACATGCAAGGGGGCTTCATTCATGTGCCTTATCTGCCTGAACAAAGCCCTTACCAAGCACCAAGTTTAAGTCTAGATATCATGCTTAGAGCCATTGAGAAATGCATTGACGTTTGTGTTGAAACAACTGAGGATATTAAGCTTTCAACAGGTGCGTTGCATTAGTCAGACGCTTGTTAATGGCTTTTCTACAAGCTTTTCATTTTTCATCTAATACCAAGTCCGAAAAGGTACTTCATAAACTCTTACAGAGTTGATTAC
>CAYGTA010000523.1:0-3301 GCA_964352605.1 uncultured bacterium
GGGACGCTTAATCGTTTGATCCAAAACGTAGAGAAGGACTTAAAATATGTCATATTTAACCAGTCGCGCCTTAACCGCCCCTGACCACAAGCCGTTATGTTGCCAAATTAGATCGAGGTTTTAAGTGAATCCTACTTACCAACAAGAAGAGTTTAAAGTTGAGAGTGCTAAAAATCTAGGGGGTACGGGTTTCTGAAAAGACAAAGTCACCTAAATACATACAACACATAGAAAGTTAGCCTATCTCTAAATGTTTCACTTTGGGTACCTCCAACCCACAGATTTTTAGCAGACTCCTCCTAGAGCTTAACCCGCACAAGGCTACCTCTTTGAGGGCAGCCATTAAACAAAGAAGTTTTATACTTAAAACGTGAAGCAGAAACAAGAATCCTCACAGGAGAATAAGACATTTGCATCTTTAGCAAAAATCCCCTTCTTTACTGAACTCGAGCCTTCAGCGGTTGAACTGATTGTGGAGCATGCTGTTTCTTATGAGGTTGCTGCCGAGCAAGTTGTGTTTCTTGAGAGAGAACCGTCCAAAGGACTTTATGTGGTTGCATCAGGCTGGCTTAAAGGCTGCAAGATTTCTGAGTCTGGTCGGGAGCAGGTACTGCGTTACTTTCGTGCTGGTGAAGTCGTTAATGAGGTTAGTCTTTTTATTGAAACGCTAAATCAGTCAAGTTTAATTGCGTTGGAACCCTCCACTGTCTGGTTGATTCCTCGGCAAGCCGTTCTTTCTTTAGTAGAAGAACAGCCAAAATTACTCTGGCCATTAACTCAGAACCTAGCAAAACGCTTACTTTATGTTGTAAGCCTAGTAGAAGATTTATCTCTTCTGCCTCTCGAAGCTCGCCTAGCGAAGTTTATCCTCGAGCAAGCTAAAGATGACGTCTTTGAACGCAGGCGTTGGGCAACCCAAGCAGAACTTGCATCACGACTGGGGACAGTGCCTGATGTGTTACAACGCATACTTAGAAGTCTAGCTGAGGAGAAGCTGATAGATGTACAGCGAGATCGAATTGTAGTTCTTAATCATGCAGGTTTAGAAGCAAAAATACACCAACCTTAAAACCCGATAAATGTCGGATACTTTGCCCCCCTAAGTCAATTATCCTTAATTCACTTGATAGAAAGTTAGAAACGAATCAAGAGTTTAAAGGAGAAATAATAATGACTACAGTTGAAAGTCCAGTTACAACAATGCCACGCCTAAACGAAGCTGCACCAAACTTTGAAGCTAAAACAACTCAAGGCATTAAAAAGTTATCTGATTACAAAGGTAAATGGTTAGTACTGTTCTCACACCCAGCAGACTTTACACCTGTCTGCACAACTGAGTTTATTGGTTTTACAAAACACTACCCTGAGTTTCAAGCCCTTAATACCGAGCTTTTAGGCTTATCCATAGATAGTATTCATTCTCATTTAGCATGGATTCGTAATATAAAAGAAAACTTTGCAGTAGACGTACCTTTTCCGATTATTGATGACCTTTCAATGAAAGTAGCACATGCCTACGGAATGATTCAACCAGGAGCAAGTGATACCTCAGCTGTAAGAGCAGTTTTTGTTATAGATCCAGAAGGTATTTTACGAGCCATGATTTACTACCCATTAAGCAATGGTCGTTCCATTCCTGAAATCTTAAGACTCGTTAAAGCCTTACAGGTTAGTGATGAGCATGGTGTTGCAACGCCAGAAGGCTGGCAAGCAGGTGAGCAGGTTATTGTGCCACCCCCAGCAAGTCAAGCAGAAGCAGAGCAAAGACTTAAGCAGGGATATGACTGTGTAGACTGGTATTTCTGCAAGAAAGATCTCAAAGAAGCTGTTTTAAGTTAGCGTATTTAGCTCTTACAGAGACCCCGTACTTTTTCTTTTCATTCAAAGATACAAAGCTGTTTAATGCACATTTATTCAATAGATTTAAAAAGGAAGTAAACCATGAAAAAAGTTTTCAAAGCCATAGCTATTGTCTTATCTATAATTGTCTTAACCGTATCACTAGCGCAAAAAGAAAATCAAACCCTTTCTGATGAAGCTCAAGAAGCCTTGCTTGAAGCCCTTATAGGAACGGATGGTGAATATGCTGCTTTTGCTACCTATGCTGCTGTCCTTGAAACTTACGGAGATGTAGAACCCTATAGTGCGATTTTGCAATCTGAGACTAAGCACATTAATGCTTTACAAAGACAGCTAGATAAGTATGATGTGGCTTACCCTGAAAATCCTTATCTTGGGAAGGTAGAGCTACCAGATTCCTTAGAAACCTTCGCTCGAGTTGGTGTTGAAGCAGAAGTTAACAATGTATCGCTTTATGATGAATTGTTAAAAAGTGTTGCAAACCACCCTGATTTAATAAAAGTATTTGGAAATCTACAACGCGCCTCTCAAGTTGCACACCTGCCCCTTTTCGAAGCAGCTGCAGAACAAGGCGGTACCTTAACAGCTGAGCAAATGAGCAGCATGCAAACAGAAATTCACCAAAATATGCAGCTGATGCAAAAGGAATAGGTAACTAAGTTTAAATTTAGGTTAAAACTGCAAATTCAGGCACAATGATTCATAAGAAATAATGGATTCCTTTACCCCTTAGAAACGAATAACTTCATTAACTTATCATTTTCAAAAAAACGCCAACCCCAAAAAGTAGGGTTCATTTCAGGTCAACTTTTGGGGTTGAAGGTTTTTTAACGAAACGCTGTCTGGAACAAGCTTTCTTCAAAATTAGTGAGGTTTGTTACGAATCATTTTACCATTTTTTGCAGCTTTGACCTACCTCAACGATCCTTAAAAAAACGGCCTGCTACTCAGTGAAGAGTACAGACTGTTTTTTAGTTTAGAAATGGCGTTATGACGTTTAAAAGGTAACTGAATCAACAGCTCAAGATGTTACTTGACTTACTGTTGTTGCCCTTCGATTGTTTAACATGAGTACAGCAACCATAACTAATCCTATAACAAGTGGAATTATACCTTCGCCAATATTTTTTTGACGAAAAAAGTGAGAGTAAACCGCACCAGTCGTAAGGATAACAATAATCAGTCCACCAATATTTGTCAGATTGCGTAACTGCGAAACAATCATAGCAAGCAATAAACATATAGCCGCACCCACTTCAAGCAAACCCACAAATCGCATAAACCAAGGTGCATAATTAAAGCTTTGAAAGGCTGTGATCATATCTACTGAACCTACTATTTTCAGAGTCCCAAAGAAACTAAACATCACTACTAACAATAACTGTAGAATAATTTTTAAACTATTCATTTTGCATTTCGCCTTATTTGACTAAGCAACGCT
>CAYGTA010000524.1:0-3267 GCA_964352605.1 uncultured bacterium
TTGGTGTAAAAAGCGCTTGCAATATAGTGTGAATATTTAGTATACTCTTTAAGTTTGAATCCCCCAGGCTCGCAACGATGAGTCGCGGGGGTTGTTCTGTGTAAAAGCGAAACCATCTTCCCACTTCACAAGGACATTTAATAGAAGCTAAAGAACCTCGAGGTTTTAGTCTGCTCGGATGAGCAAAATTGAGAAAAGGAGTGATCACTCTGCCAACAACTAACCAGCTTTTAAGAAAAGGGCGCAAAGCACTCAAGAAGAAAAACAAAGTGCCTGCTTTAAAAGGAAGCCCGCAGCGCCGTGGTGTTTGTACTGCTGTTAAAACTCAGACACCTAAGAAGCCTAACTCAGCTCTTCGTAAAATTGCGCGTGTTCGTTTGTCTACCGGTTATGAAGTAACAGCTTATATCGGTGGCGAAAAGCATAATTTACAAGAGCACTCAGTGGTGCTTATTCGTGGTGGCCGTGTAAAAGACCTTCCAGGTGTTCGTTACCATATCGTTCGTGGTGCTCTTGATTGTCAAGGTGTTGCTGTGGGTCGCTATGTTCAGCGTAATCAAGGTCGTAGTAAATATGGCTCTAAAAAGCCAAAAGCGAGTAAGGGGTAAGTCATGGCACGTAGACGTAGAGCAGTGCTTCGTACGATTGAACCAGATTTGGTTTATAGCGATACTACAGTTACTGCTTTTATAAATAAATTAATGCGTGACGGTAAGAAGAATTTATCTAGCCGTGTTTTTTATGGCGCTTGCCGTTTAATTCAGGAGCGTAGTGGTCAGGAACCCCTTAAGGTGTTTCGTCAGGCTGTAGATAATGTTAAGCCACGTATTGAAGTTAAGAGTCGCCGTGTTGGTGGTGCAACTTATCAGGTGCCTGTAGAGGTTCCTGCGCGTCGTGCTTTATCACTTAGTTTGCGTTGGTTAGTTGCTGCTAGTAACTCTCGTCCTGAGCGTACTGCTGTGGACCGTGTTGCTGGTGAGCTTTTAGATGCAGCTGCGGGTCGTGGTGGCGCTGTTAAGAAGAAAGATGATGTTGAGCGTATGGCCGAAGCAAACCGCGCTTATGCTCATTACAGGTGGTAGCTTATGTCTTCTACTAAGATTGATTTAACAAAGACACGTAATATTGGTATTGCTGCGCATATTGATGCTGGTAAAACAACCTTAACTGAGCGTATTCTTTTTTACACTGGTCGCATACATAAAATTGGCGAAACCCATGAGGGTGCAAGTCAAATGGATTGGATGGAGCAGGAAAAAGAGCGTGGTATTACGATTACCTCTGCGGTAACGCAAGCGCAGTGGGGCGATACCCGCATTAATATCATCGATACTCCAGGGCACGTTGATTTTACGATGGAAGTAGAACGTAGCATGCGTGTACTTGATGCTGCGGTTGCTGTGTTTGATGCTTCTCAAGGTGTTGAACCTCAAAGTGAAACTGTGTGGCGTCAAGCTGACCGTTACCAAGTTCCTCGCTTAGCCTTTGCTAACAAAATGGATAAGACAGGTGCTGACTTTCAACTTGTTCTTGATTCTATGGTTGATCGTTTGGCCGCAAATGCTGTTCCAGTGCAGTGGCCTATGGGTGCTGAAGATACTTTTAAAGGTCTTATTAATTTGGTTACGCTTAAAGCCTATACCTACATGGATGACCTTGGTAATGATATTCAAGAGAGTGACGTTCCTGCTGAATTTGCTGATAAAGCAAACGAGATGCGTAACGTTATGATTGAGAAGCTAGCTGATGTTGATGATGAAATCGCTATGCTTTTCTTAGAAGGTGAAGAAGTTCCTGAAGATATGATTCATGCTGCCATTCGTAAAGGCACCATCGAAATGTCAATCTTCCCGGTCTTCTGTGGTTCTGCGCTTAAAAATAAAGGTGTTCAGCGCCTTCTTGATGCAGTTACTATGTACCTTCCTAGCCCTCTTGATGTTCCTCCTATTAAGGGCATTGTTCCTGATAGTGAAGAAGTTCAAGAGCGCCCTTCTGATGAGAGTGCTCCAACTGCAGCTTTAGCTTTTAAAGTAATGACAGATCCTTATGTTGGTCGTTTAACCTTTGTTCGTGTTTACTCAGGCGCATTAGAGTCAGGCTCTTACATCTTTAACGCAACCAAAGGCAAGCGTGAGCGTATTGGTCGCTTGCTTAAAATGCATGCAAATTCTCGTGAAGAGGTAGATCGTATTGCTGCGGGTGACTTGGGTGCGGTTATTGGTCTTAAAGACACAACAACAGGTGACAGCTTAGCTGACGAAGCACATCCTATTCTTCTTGAAAGTATTGAAATTCCTGAACCTGTTATTTCAGTTGCAATTGAGCCAGCTTCAAAAGCTGACCAAGACAAGCTATCTGCAGGTCTTGTTAAACTAACAGAAGAAGACCCAACCTTTAGGGTTAACACTGATTCTGAAACTGCCCAAACTATTATTGCGGGTATGGGTGAACTTCACCTTGAAATTATTGTTGACCGTTTAAAGCGTGAATTTGGGGTAAATGCTAACGTAGGTGCGCCACAAGTCGCTTACCGTGAAACCATCACTCGAGCAGCAGATGTTGAAGGTAAATTTGTTCGTCAATCTGGTGGTCGTGGTCAATATGGTCACGTTAAAATTCAAGTTGAGCCGCTTCCACGTGGTACTGGCTTTGAATTCGAAAATGGTGTTGTTGGTGGTACCGTTCCTCGTGATTACATTCCTGCAGTTCAAAAGGGTGTAGAAGAGGCTTTACAAAATGGTCCTTTGCTTGGCTTTCCTATTGTTGATATGAAAGTTAAACTCTATGACGGTTCTTACCACGAAGTTGACTCTTCAGAAATGGCCTTTAAAATTGCTGCTTCTATGGCAATTCGTGAAGCCATGGCTAAAGGTGCAGCGGCAGTACTCGAGCCTATGATGCGTGTTGAGGCACAAACGCCTGAGCAGTACATGGGTGATGTTATTGGCTCGCTAAATTCTCGTCGTGGACAGATTCAAGGTATGGAACCTCGTGGTAACACGCAAATTGTTAGTGCAAATGTACCTTTGTCTGAAATGTTTGGATACGCGACTGATTTGCGTAGCCTTACCCAAGGTCGTGCGACGTTTAGTATGTTTTTAGATCACTATGCTGAAGTGCCAAAAAGCATTCAGGAAGCTTTAACCAAGAAATAAATTTTGAGCAGAGCGACTTTAGCTTAGTTGTCTCTGCTATTTTTGAAAGGATAAGAACAATGGCAAAAGGAGTATTTCAAAGAACGAAGCCGCATGTAAATGTTGGAACGGT
>CAYGTA010000525.1:0-3257 GCA_964352605.1 uncultured bacterium
GGGCATTACTTAGTGTTTGTTTTTGATGAGCAGGGGGTTCCTTCGGTAGCTAGCATTGTTCCTTTGCAGAACAAAGCAGCTAGAGTAACAGCGCCAAGAAAACAAAATCATTACCTTAATGAAAGTGTTTCTTTAACTATTCAAGCACAAGATCCAGCGAATGAAACGTTGAGTTTTAGCGCAACAGGCCTGCCTGAAGGTTTGAGTATAAATGCTCAAACAGGGCGTATATCTGGTATTACGAGTGCAGTAGGTAGCTTTAGCGTAACGGTAAGCGTTAGAAATACTAGTGGCTATGAAAAAAGTATTGTTTTTGATTGGCTAGTTACTGAGTCAGATGCGCCTAGATTGCGTTTGGAGCCCATTCAAACTAAGCCTGTAGCTGTAAATGAAGAAGTAAGGTATGACGTTTTATTTAGTGGTGGCAGAGAGGTAAGCTTTAGCTGGTCATTTGAAAATGAAGCTTTTAGTGATTATTCGACAAGCACAACTGCAAGTCATAGTTTTGATACAGCTGGGCGTTACACTGTAAGGGTCAATGCGAGTGATCAAACAGGACAAGAAGCTTATCTAGAATTTATACAAGTTGTGCATGAGCCGCTAAGTGAAACAAAAGCAAGTGCATCTTCAAGTATTATTTATGATGAAGGTCGCGATTATGTCTGGAATGTTAATCCAGATAACAATAGCGTTACTGTTATTAATGCAAATAATCAAACAAAACTTGCAGAAATAAAGGTTGGTCAAAGCCCCAGAGCTTTAACTTTACTTCATGATGAAATTTGGGTTAGCAACAAAGCAGAAGGCTCTTTAAGTATCATTAACGCGAATACCTTTGAGCTTATAGAAACGCTAGATGTCGGTAGAGCATCGCAACCTTATGGCATTGTTAGTGACGCGGAAACAACTAGCATTTATGTGATCTTAGAAGCCACAGCAGAACTTATAAAGATAAATAACAAAACGATTACGCAGCGCTTGGCGTTAGCGAATAACCCAAGGCACTTAAGCTTAACGGCAGATAAAAAGCTGATTGTTACCCGCTACATAAGCCCCTTGCTAGAAGGTGAAAGTACAGGCAAGGTAGATATTCAGCAAGGCGGCGCAGAAGTTTTTATTATAGACGCAGGGGATTTAAACCTAGAACAAAGCCTCACCCTAAAACCCATTTTTGACCCCCTCGCAGTCCTAAACGGTAGTGGTATAGCAAATTATTTGGGTGCAGCTGCCATATCACCCAGCGGTAAAGAGATTTGGATTCCTTCAAAACAAGATGACATAACAAGAGGAAGCCTTAGAGATGGTCAAAACCTAAACTTTGATCACACCGTTAGAAGCATTGTAAGTCATATAGACCTAAGTCAAGCAGACTCGAGTACCCCGTTAGATTTTGATAATGCTGGTATAGCCAGTGCTGCGCTCTTTAACACGTATGGAGATTATCTTTTTATAGCCTTAGAAGGCAGCCAAGAAGTTGCGGTTGTAGATGCACTAAGCAAACGAGAACTCTTCAGATTCGATACAGGCTTAGCGCCTCAAGGTCTAGCACTAAATAAGACTAAACTTTATGTACATAATTTCTTAGAACGCAGTGTAAGTATTCATGATCTTACAGGTCTATTTGAAGAACTGCAAAACTCAATTAGCCTAGATAAAAAGATAACAACTATAGATAATGACATACTCGAGCCTGAGGTTCTTTTGGGTAAACAAATTTTTTATGATGCTAAAGATGATCGTATAGCAAAAGATAATTACATTAGTTGCGCAAGCTGTCATAATGATGGCGGTCATGATGGTCGTGTCTGGGATTTTACAAATTTAGGTGAAGGTTTAAGAAACACTATAAGTTTAATAGGTCATGGTGAAGGTCATGGTTTGCTTCACTGGTCAGCTAATTTTGATGAAGTGCAAGATTTTGAAAAGCAGCTAAGAACCCTCAATGCAGGTACGGGCTTCTTAACGGACGCGGTCTTTCATAGTGAATTAGAACTACCTTTAGCTCAGCCTAAAGCAGGTCAAAGTAAAGAGTTAGATGCTTTAGCTGCGTACGTGGCATCTCTCAATAGCTTTTCAATAAGCCCTTACCGAACTGAAGATGGCAGCTTAACTGCAGAAGCCCAAATAGGCAAACAAGCCTTTCAAGGCTATGCCTGCGCTAGTTGTCACAATGGACCTCAGTTTACAGACAGTGAGACTCACAAGCAACACGATATAGGTACACTCAAAGTAAGTAGTGGCAAACGTTCCAATGACATACTGTTAGGTATAGATACCCCTACCCTTAAAGGCTTATGGGCAACTGCACCTTACTTGCATGACGGTTCAGCAGAAACCTTAGAAGACGCTTTAAAAGCTCACAAGAATTTAAGCATAAAAACAGAAGACCTACAGAGTTTAAGTCATTATTTAAAGCAAATTGATGATTTAGAGACGCAACAAAACAGCATTTTTATAACCGCAAGCAATCTAAATACGCAAGAATTAAACCTAGATACGCCTGAAAATAACCTAACAGCCTTAGCGCTAAGCTTAAGTTCAACAAAAGCCACAACGCTAACAGCGCTTAGCCTAAACACAACAGGTACAGGTAACGACGCTCAAGACATAAAAACCCTCAGGCTTTACGAAGACACAAACCAAGATGGCGAAATTGATGAAAACGATCAAGCCTTAGCTACAAGTACTTTTAGCGAAGATGACGGCCAAACAACACTAACTATTAGCTACCCACTAAGTACCGAAGTCAAACATTTACTCGTCAAACTAGACCTAAAAGAAGCTCAAAGTCAGCTACCCAATAACTCGAGCATTCCCCTTATAGCCGTAGCTAGCCTAGTCATAGGGCTTCACCGTAAACAAAAGCGTTTAAGCTTAATTCTTTTAATAGCCATACTTTTAAGTGCCTGCGGAGGCCCAACAACCCCAAATCCTGAAAATAATGCACAAGGCCGAAGCTACCAATTAAGCATTAGCGATATATCCGTTCAAGATAGTCAAGAACAAGTACAAATCATTGGCTTACCCATTGAAGGCGTAACGATAAACATTAAATGAAACTCGAGTTTGTAGAAACAGCTATAGCAGGTTTCAGGTTAAAGAGGGTTGCCTGAATTTTGTGTTTCATAACTAAAGTAGCGATACTGCTTAGTAAGGGAGACATGAAATGGCAAGAAAACGAGAAGGAATTATAAGTTCAGATGTATTATACCAAGTCCGAAAAGGTACTTCATAAACTCTTACAGAGTTGATTACGT
>CAYGTA010000526.1:0-3251 GCA_964352605.1 uncultured bacterium
GCGCCTATTGCTATTAATATTAGTCAGAGTTTGTTTAAGGTTGGTTTTGCAGCTGAGACGGTGCTTGATACAACTGCTACAATTTTGCCTTGTGGTATTAGTTTAACGGATGTCACGATTGATGTGACGTTAAGTGATTCTGAGGCTACGTATACTTTGCCTAGCTTTAAGGTAAATAAATTAGTGGAACTCGAGCAGGATAAGACTGATTTGACGCGTTACCGTATTGTTACGCCGGATGCTTTTGTGGGTATTGTGTTGACGGGTTCTGATGTGGCGCAGTTGCAAAAGATTATTACTTCTGGGGGTAATAACACGGTTGAAGTTCGGGTTAGTGTGCAAACTGCTAGTGTGCCTGATTTACCGCCTGGTAGCGTTATGACGTTTACGTTTGATACTTCAGAAGCAGAGTTGACGTTTTAATTATGGCTATCTTTGTTCGCGTAAAGCGCTTAAGTTATGTTTTGGCGTTGTGCCTTGTGCTTCTTTTAAATGCTTGTGTTAATAATCCTATTTTGATTTTTGATTTTAGTTTTTTACCTGTTTTGTATATTGTTGAGAATCCTGTGAATCCAACAAGGGCGAAGCTTCTTGCAGATGCTTTAGGGATTGCTGAAGAAGTCATTTCTGAAGATGGCAGTATTCGTTATATTAATAGGGAGCATTTTCAGTCTTTACCTATGAATCAGCTTGGTCAAGGTAGCGCAGATGAAGATGGCAATATAGTTTCACTTGAGGGCTTTGATTTTGAGGCTATAAAGCAAATTCAGCCTTTCCCTGAAGCTGAGGCATTAGCAAAAGCTGAAGCTGCCTTAGAGGCTGCTGGGCTTAGGGTGCAGGGTGGAAGCCCTGTTTTTGGGCATTCACGTTTTGAAGCTGTAGATACAACTGGCACTGTTATTGCTGATGTGCAGCTTGATACGCATGTTGATTTTGAGTCAGTTACGCCTAACGGCTTTGCTTTAAAAGGGCCTGGAGCAGATGTAAAAGTTGTGTTTGACAGTACAGGTCGAGCTACGCAGCTTAATTATGCTTTTCGTATTTTGGCTGAAGGGGAACGTACCTCTATTATTTCTTCTCAAACAGCGCAACTTAGAGCTTCAGCTGAGTATTTTGATGTGGCAGATAATCAAATAGCTTTACGTGGTCAGTGTGCTGCTGTTAAAACGGATGCATTAGGTACCTTATGTTTAGAGTCTGAGTTGGTTTATTATGCTCCGCCCATTGGTTTAGATATTAGTCAGGTGGTACCGCATTACTTATTTAAAGGTGACTTTACGATTGAAGGTAACACAGTTGCGGTGCGTAACTTACTTATTCCTGCTGTAGAAAACGCACCTAAAGTCAGCTTAACTATGTCTGTTGAAAATGGAAATACCATTAAGGCAACAGCCAGTGCGTCAGGTGGACAGGCCCCTTACAGTTACGCTTGGGCATCTTCAAGTACAGCACTTAATGTAGGCAATAGCTCGAGTTTGAGTTATGGCGTGCAAGGTCGTGAGGCTTTAACGCAGGAGACGTTGAGTGTGGTGGTGACGGATGCAAATGGGGTTAGTTCTTGGACGCAGCAAAGTGTTCCGGTTGATTTACCTGCACCTGTGGCTTTGGTTGAATCGTTAGAACCTTTGCAGGATAGTAAAGTGTCGATTGGGTCTTCTTGGATTGGTTTATCGCAAGGGTTGCCTTATGCAAGTGCTAATACAGATGGGCTTCTTAATCAATTTAGGCAGGCAGATATTCCTATTGCCTTTAACCGTGGTGAACTTTCAGCACATCAGCGTGACTTTGCTAAAGCAACTGATGATAGGGGGGTAGATAGTGTTGATTTTGCTTTTTACACAGGGCATGCTTATGGTCTTGGGTTTTTCTTTGAAAGTTTACAAGAGAGAAAAAGTTTTACGTCTGATCAGGCTAGTTGGGGTGAAATAGATCTCGAGTGGATTATGATTGCTGCTTGTGGGCCTTTGCAAGAAGTAGAGGCAGGTATTCCTTGGTGGCGGCAGTGGGGTGGGGCGTTTAACGGTCTTCATTTAATGCTTGCTTATGCAAATATTACTTACGATAATGATCGTGAGGGGGGCTTGTTTGCTCAGCAGCTTTTAACAAAAGGCTTGTCTTTACGTCAGGCTTGGGCAATAGCAGCGACGGATGTTCAAACGCCTACAGAAATATATGCGCTTATGGGTGTTTTTGGCGAAAGTAATGTTAATAATTATAACGATCACTTTTGGGGTTATGGCACGGTGGGGCCTGACATTCCAGCTGAAGACATTCAAGGTTACTGGCGTTTAACAGGTCCGTCTTAAATTACTCAGCGATCCTGCAAATTAACTATGGATTAAGTTAAATGCTTGGCATGACAACGAGTTCACCTGTGGTGGGTTGCTCAAAAATACTTACCTCTGCACCATAGACTTCTTTGATGAGTTTTTCTGTGACTACGTCTTTAGGCTTTCCTTCAGCAACTACACTGCCTTTATGAAGTACCAGTAGTTTGTGGCACACTCGAGCGGCTAGGTTTAGGTCGTGGAGTATGACGAGTGCGCCTAGGTTTTTTTGAACTTCGGCTTGTACGTAGTGTAAGACTTCGACTTGGTAGCGTAAATCTAGGTGGTTGGTGGGTTCATCTAGTAAAAGGTAGTGGGGTTCTTGCACGAGTGCTCTGGCTAGGAGTACGCGTTGTTTTTCGCCACCTGAGAGTGCGTCTATAGTGCGGTTTGCAAATTGCCATACGTTGCTGCGGCGCATCATTTTTTCTACAAGTTCGTAATCTTTAGTGCTTTCGTTGGTTAAAAAGCCAAGGTGGGGTGTGCGGCCCATCATGACTATTTCTTGAGCTGTGAAACTATCTGGTAAGTCAGTTGCTTGGGGTACCACGGCAATGTGTTTAGCAAGCTCGAGTCTTGAGTAGTTGTTTATATTTTTTTGCTCGAGTTCTACAATGCCGTTTTTGGGTTTAAGGATGCGGCTTATAAGTTTAATGAGGGTTGATTTGCCTGCACCGTTGGGGCCTATAATGCCTAGTATTTCGCCTTTTTTGAGGTTAAAGTTAATGTCTTTTAGAATCTCTGTTTTGCCGTAACTGAAGCTTAGTTTGCTAATTGTTAGTGCCATGATGGCGCTTTGCTTGGCTTAGTTATCTTGTTAGCCTTCCACTTGTTACTTTTCACTTTTGAACTAGTATTCTTTTGCGTTAAGTTGTCACGTTTCATAAGCGCCCTTTGTTTTGTCGTTTGAGTAAATATAAAAAG
>CAYGTA010000527.1:0-3230 GCA_964352605.1 uncultured bacterium
TTCAACGGTCCAAGACCGCGTTTAGTTCTTTAGGGAACTAAACGGAAATGGTATTATGCATGCTTCAGAGAAACTTTGAAGTTCAAATAGTGATACTAAGCTGAATAATAAAGTTTGTAAATCTTTGTAAGTCTTAACTCACCACTAAGCTCACCCCCCCCTCTTCAGTCTTAGGACACGATTAAATCAGTTTTGTATTAGTTGGCACACAAACAACACACTAAAATCAATAAGTGCAAGTCTAATAAAAAAAACTTGCACTTACTTTTTCTTTACCTGACGCGTTTTCTCATGGTGTTCTCGGCGCGATTCGAACGCGCGACCTACCGCTTAGGAGGCGGTTGCTCTATCCAGCTGAGCTACGAGAACTAACAGTGATAGTTTAACGAACTTAAACCCTAAAAACAATAAAAAAGGAGGCAAAAGCCTCCTTTCATCTGGTCGGGGTGACAAGATTTGAACTTGCGACCACTACCACCCCAAGGTAGTGCGCTACCAGGCTGCGCTACACCCCGCTCTAAAGCTTAAAGAGTGTACACGAG
This sequence comes from uncultured bacterium, assembly GCA_964352605.1. Classification (GTDB taxonomy): domain Bacteria; phylum Deinococcota; class Deinococci; order Deinococcales; family Trueperaceae; genus JAHEBB01. The sequence continues at coordinate 543 of CAYGTA010000527.1, forward strand.
TTTAGAGGACTTCGTCAAGCAAAAAATCACGCTCGAGCTTGACCTTTTTTCTAAGCTCATCCCTTTTGGTTTTTAGCTTATCTGCTAGTCTGTTTAGCGTTGCGCAACAAAAAGCCTAATTAGGGCAGTCGGGTTAGACTTTAAGCTAATGAAAGTCAGAGTAGCGTCTGCGGGAACAGGTAAAACAACCAGTCTTGTTTTGCGTTACCTTCAACTTATAGCTAACGGTACTCCTTTGAGACGCATCGCTGGCGTTACTTTTACACGTGCTGCTGCAGATGAACTCAGGCAGCGTGTTGGGCAAGGCATCAAAGATTTACTAAGTAGCGGTGAGTACCTTCATGTTGGCTTAGTAGAAGCCAAACGACCTAACTTCGAAGAGGCCTTAAGGGAGCTTGATGGTGCAACGCTAAGCACTATTCATGGCTTCATGATAGAAACCCTCAGGCTTTGCGCGCCCATGCTGAACCTAGACCCGGACTTCAAGGTATTAGGCGAATGGGAAGCTCAGGCACTCTTCGAAGAAGAACTCAAAAGCCTGCTTTACTTAACAGACAAGCAGCACAGTTTGCATCAAGCTAAAGAGCTTTTAGATGAAGAAGCAGAACCCTTACTCTTACACTTATTTAGCCAACGCTCCCTCACAGAATCTTTTTTTGCTGATGAGCACCCCAAAAACAAAGCTTTACAGCAACTCTTTGAAAGTGCCTACAAACGCTTCGAAATTCGTTTAGGCTCGAGTTTACTGCCACCAAGTGAAATAGAGCGAAAAGCCCTTATTCTTGCAAGAAGCAAAAAGGCACTCAGCAGGCTCGCTAGTCGCTACAGCATCTTACTGATAGACGAATACCAAGATATAAACCCGCTTCAAGGCAGTTATTTTGAAGCACTCGAGTCTTCTGGTATTCCTACAGAAGTGGTGGGTGACCCAAAACAAAGTATTTATAGTTTTAGAAATGCGGATGTTGGCATGTTCAGGCGCGCCCTTGCTAAAGGTGAGGTGCAAGCACCCTTAACAGATACAAGACGGCATGCAAAAGTCATTAGTCGCTTTCTCAATCACATGACTGATAGTTTAGGTAAAAACGATATGGGCTTCAGCTTACAAGAAGCCCCGCCTGTTACGACCAAAGGCGCACAAGAACACAGTCAAGGGCGCATTGAACTGCACTGGGTGACAGGCAAAGAACCCATAAGCAAATTACGAAATTACGAAGCAACGGTGCTTGCTAGCCGCCTAAAAGCCCAACACGAAGAGCACAACATTCCTTACAAAGATATGGCTGTACTCGCTCGCAGTTACGCAGGCTTACAAAATGTCGAAGACGCCCTACTGGCACAAAACCTACCCTATGTACTCCTGCAAGGACGCGGCTACTACGAACGCATAGAAATACGTGACCTCTACCACGCCCTACGCGTAGGCATAGACGCCAGCGGCCTAAGCTTAGCCGCATGGTTACGCGGCCCCTACGCCCAACTAGAACTACACGACATAAACACCATCTTGAAAACAGATAAACCCCTCGACAATCTCAAAGAACTGCAACCCGAGGTACACCGAAGACTCGAGCTCATACAACAAGAGGTGCGAGGAACCCCCTTGAATGCCCTTAAATTCCTCATAAGAACTCCCTTCATAAACAACAAACGCTATGTCGAATACCTAAACACTCGAGCACGCGAAAATGTAGATGCCCTCCTCTTCACCGTAGCAGCGGCACCCCCCGGTGACATAGAACTCTTGCTAGACAGACTCGACCTACTAAGCCGACAAACAGACGCCGGAGACGTACCCCAAAGTGGCGAAGGCATAAGCCTACTCACCGTACACAAAAGCAAAGGACTCGAGTGGCCCTTAGTTGCCGTGTTTGACTTAGGCCGCATGAATTATCATCAACCTCAAAATCTGTACTTGCACCCAACGACAGCATTCATAGCGCATCAAGATAGCCCTAATTTTGCTGATACACGTAAGCAAATCAAGCACCGTGAAGAACAAGAAAGCTACCGGCTATTGTACGTCGCAGCAAGCCGACCCAAAAACACCCTCATTCTCACAGGAAGCGTAAAAAACAACAAATCAGACGGCTGGATGCGCGCACTAAGCGCCATGAACCTAGACCACAACACAAAACCCTATAATCGATCTGACTTCATACTAAACATTCACGAATACCAAGAAAGCATAAAAAAGAAAGACCCAAAAAGAAGCCCAAAAAGTCTAGAACCCGCCCCCTACATAGACAAAAGATACTACGCTAATGAACACCCACCCGTAACCAGCCCCAGCCGCATAAAGCAAGAAGCAAAGCAAACAGACTACGAACCCCTTCCCTTCTCAGACCCCGAAGAAGGCGAACGCCTACCTGGACGTGCCACTACGGTGGGTACCCTAACGCATTACGCCATAAGCCAAAACTGGAGCGCAAACAACACCAATCACCTAAACAACCTAAAAGCCCAAGAAGTCATGTTTCCGTATACGCCAGATGAACAAAACGACATTTTAAGCGAAGTGCAATTGCTACTCAGCAACTACGAGCAGCTACTCGGCAACGGCATACCCGCCCTAAGTGAAAGAACCGAAGACCACCCCGAACTGCCCATGGCCTTACCTGTAGGTGACACGGTATTTCAAGGCATAATAGACAGACTCTACTGCGCTAACAACGTGTGGTATTTAGA
>CAYGTA010000528.1:0-3217 GCA_964352605.1 uncultured bacterium
TTTATGTACTGGTGACTAGCATTACCATTGGTAACTACATCACCATTGGCATTACCTGCATACATTTCTATCTTTTCAATATCGCCATCTATAAATATGCCGCCAACCTGAGCTGCTTTCTTTTGATCAGCATTATTTTCAGGTAACTTAACGTGGCTAGCAGCCCAATCAACACCATTTGAAATGATGGGCGCATGGGTCTGAGAGTAATTGTCTGTATAAGAAGGGCTATCTGGTGTGTACATATCAGAAGCACTACGAAAGCCAATGTTTAAAAACTCTGCGCCTTGCTTATTAAAGCTACCATCACACTTGGTGTCACCTGGGTTACTACAGCCTGCACTCGTTACTTTGCCACCAAACCACGGGTCACGGTAGAACTTAAAGTATTCATTTGTATGCACAGGGCCATCAAAAAGAGTGTTATCAGTAAACCAAATAGGTGAGTTATTTCCTGATGTATGGTGATTCGTAAAAAGAGCGTACTTAGCAAAGCTACCGCGACCCATTTCAATTTGGTATTCACCTTGAAGCACAATGCGTCTTTTGTACTCACCAAAAGTACCTTCAGAAACAAGTACATAAGGAATTGCGTAAGATTGCGGTACAAACTCCCCTGTACCATTACGAGAGCTGCCATCTACAAAGCGAGGTAAAGGTAGCTTAATATCAGCCGGAAGCGGCTCACCTACATTACCTGCTGTTGCGCAAGCTCTATCAGTAATATACAAACGAATGCTAATGCTTGAATCACTATCATTAGGTGCAATGTCGGCACTACAAAAAAGTTTATTAACCTCAGGTTGTAATTGTGTCGCAATGGCAGTTAAATCATCAGCAACTTTTTTAAAGTCAGGCTCATCGCCATTACCACCAAAAACCCAGTTGTTAGATGAGTTTGTACCAGAAAAAGCAGCCGTCTCAACTAATTTCTCAATCTCAGTTCTAACAGGCCCAACAAGCGTGCGGCCAGCTAAGTTAGCACCCCCACGTGCCAGCATAAGCGTTTGAACAATCGCTACATTATCACTACTATGCTTAACTTCGCTAACAGCTCGAGTCATGAGCAGCGTGGCTATACCACCTATTATGACCATAAAAGCTATAGCAACTATTATGGCAATGCCTTTGTTTCCTAATTGTCGCATACGGTGACTCCTCTAATGCTTCTTATTTGCCGATCTGTCGAAATGTCTACAAGGTCAACTTGATTTGTGTAAGATCTAGTAATTTTTTTGAGAGGGTCCTGCGCTTCTATGGTCATGCGCAGGCTGTTAAGCACAAGCTCATTGCCAGACTGGGTTGTCTTCTTGAGTGGCATGCCTGCACTATCTACATAAGGGGTTGGTTCTATAACAAAACCACCTGTTTGATTTCTGTATATATAGTCGATCTGAAATTTGCTTATGTCATAGGCTAGTGGTACCGCGTCACCTGAATTTGTTTTACGAAAGAGGGTTCGTGAGTCAGCATCATAACTAATACCAACAGTACTTAGGTCACCAAAAAGAATGGTGTTTGGTGTGTAAGCAATGGTGTTGCCACAGCCTGGGTGAACAACTCTTATTTTGTACTCATTGCCATTCTTTTGAACATTACCTACATTAAATACAACTGCTTGACCTACGTTGTTAATCATGAGGGCTTGCTTATCTTTGAGCCCAAGCTCATCAGCATTGTTAACATTAGCGAGTATTTGTAAATTCGCTGAGTTTTCAAAACTTTTGTTTCCGCCACTATCATGAGGAATTACGGGGTAACCACCGCTGCCATTTAGTAGTACAAAGGAAACAGCATTGGCATTGGAGTCATAAGGTTCTGTGGTTATGCTTCCGAAGACAGCTCCACGCATTTGCTGAGTAACAATTTCAGTTACGCGACGTAATTTTGCTTGAACATCTGAAGTTGCTTCTTGTGTTCGGTGACCTTGCAAACCGGTAATAATGCCTCTTGAGCTTATGGCAATGACGGTGCTAAAAATAGTCATGGCTATGAGAAGTTCTGTGAGTGTAATGCCTAACGTTTTTTTCATGCCTATTATTCCTAACTGATTCCGTTGAGTGCAGAGCTTTGGCCTGCTTCATCTATACTTGGTCCAAAAGTGACAGCCGTAATACAAGCCTCGCCACCCGAATTCATGTTGCAAACCTCAATTTTGTACTGGGTAATGCTCGCGGTTGATAAGCTAACAGTGCCATCATGAGTTACGGTCACCCTGTAATTTTTGGGGTCTTTAAGGTCACCAAAAGCACTCGATAACTCACCGTAATCCCAAACTAAAGGGCTTTCTTCTGTGGCGAGTAAAAGAGCATCGCCATCAACAATTTGCTTGCCTAAGTAACCCATAAGTTCTGCACCTTGGGTTTGATTACTAGTTTTACTCAAAATTCTTATATTGCCGGTTAGCGCTGTTGAAAAAACTGCAACCAAAACACCAATCATAGCAATGGCTATTAGAACCTCGGGTACAGTTAAGCCGAGATTGCGTCTGGATGATTTCATTGTTGAACTTCCTGTTCTTGAATAACTTTTACCTCACCAATAATGGTGACGAGTAATTCGTATTTATTTTTTGAAGTACCTACAGTAATAGGTGAAGGTAAATCAAGATAGCTTTGCTCTTCGAGTTCACCAGGAGGTAAAAAAGTGAGTATTTCGCCTTGAGGCAAGTTTGTTGTTACGCCCTTAGGGAAATTAAAAGTACGTAGGGTTTCACCTGTAGATTCCTTTTCAAGCGTCAAGGTATTACCACTGCGATTCAGCGTCACAATCGTGCCACGGCTGGCAGCAGCAGTAGCGCCCTGCCAAAAGCTCTGCTGAATGGCTTTAACACCACTTTCCTCTTCACTACCTTGCAAAATGTTTCTACCGTTAAGCGCTACCACAGACCCCAAAATGGCAATGATTGCCATTGCTAATAAAAGCTCGAGCATGGTGAAGCCTTTTTGGTGTTGAGGTAGTGCTTTGCTGTTTGTACGTTGTTTTTTAGCCTGATTTGCTAGGGGGTTATTTTGCTTTGTTTGCATAGTTAGCACTCCTTTTCTTTCTTTACCCTTGTTTTTCTATGGATTGGTTAGCTAGGCTTTTCCTGTTTGGCTTTGCTAACAGTTAGAACTTCCGTAGCTATTACACAGATAATAGGGATTTGGTCTTACATAAAAATGCCATACTTTTTTTGTTAAGCTTTATGCTGTTTTTATGAGAGCTGTTTTATTGA
>CAYGTA010000529.1:0-3216 GCA_964352605.1 uncultured bacterium
AGAATGGCAGGATCTCCACTGGTCATGTCAATAAAGCGTGGGCTGCGTGGGGCTTTTTGCCAGATGGTTTGAGTTAAGCTGCCGTCTAATTTGGGCTTTTCAGCTGTTCTTAGGACCTTATAAAGTTGAGTGTGAGCCATAGCTTACTATAGCGAAAATGAATTGGGGTGAGCTAGTTTATTGCTAGATCTAAGATCGGTGGTTTCTTAGGTGTTTGTAAAGAAGCGGGAAGTATGAGAATTTTGAATCAAACGTTTAGTTCAGCTCAGTCTTGTAGTGTTTTGTACCAAGCTAGTGTTTTTTCGATTGCTTTTTCATGAGGTGTACTTATGTCGCCAAAAGTAGAAGCGAACTTGCTGTGATCTACAATAAAAGGCTTCTCGAACTCATACATCATTTCTACTGTTTCTTTGGCTTCAGGAATAAATAAACCAGCAAAACGCATGGTGAATTTGGTTGTGGAAGTTATTTTACTTGCTTTGCCTAGTTGCTGAAAAGCGATATCTAGAAACTGCCTCATGCTTGTGGTTGGGGCACTTGGTACATGCCAAATTTGACCAAAAGCGTTTTCATTTTGTCCTAGTATCACAAGGGCTCTGGCAAAATCCTCAATAAACGTTAAGGTATGAGGTAGATCTGGTTTACCCGGTATATTGGCAGGTTTTCCTTTTAGTATAGGTTTAAATGCACGTTCGCCCATTATTGAGCCAAGTACATAGGGTCCAAAAAAGTCTGAGGCTCTGCCAATGCTTACTTCTAGCTGTTCATTCTTATGGGCAGCTATGGCATCTACTGCCATAGCTGCCCTTGTTTTCCCTTTTCGTGTTGTGGCTTTGTAAGGTAGTTGCTCGTGAATTAAGCCTTCTACTTCACCATAGGCATATAAATTGTCAGCAATAATTAGCTTTGCATTATTTCTTGAAACACCTTCAATTATGGATTGTTGTAAGACTGGAAATTTTTCTGGCCACTGAGTGTATGAAGGTTGGGTAGCCTGATAAACAATATCGGCGTTTTTGGTTAAGTCTGCTATGGCGTTTGCGTCGTAAGCATCCGCTGCAATAACTTCAACTTCTTGAGGAAAAGTTCCTTGACCACTTCTGTTAATCATTAGAACGTGTTCATCTTGAGTTAGAAGTTCGTTCATGATGGCACGACCTACAGCGCCTGTTCCTAAAATAACGTGCTTCATCCTGATTTCCTCCTTAATAGCTGCTTTCTTTTCTATGGTCTTTTCCTTGAGGTTGTGAAATCTGCTTAGCGAATATTGAAGATTTCAGCTACGGTTGGACTGTCTACATAATGAAACGTGTGGGTGGTAAAAATGTGCATCCATGCGTTGCCTAAACTTAGAGTGGCAAGTGCTTTGAGTATGCCCCAGCCAAAATCACCTGCAACTAGGGTTACTAGGGAAAGACCTACTTTTTCAAGGCTGTCCCATTCTAAGAAGTATTCGTTTAAATTAAAGAGTGCGTAGGCTATGCCTGCTAATATGCTACCTGAAATCCAAGATTTGCTAAGAATAGCTAAGCGAGGTGCTAAGAGTGCTTGGGTGAATATGGCGACGGGTAATACTGCGCCTAGTGTGTAGAGTACAAAAGTAAGAATGTGTGCTAAAAAAGGTGCACTAAAAAATGCTCCTGTAAAGGCAGGAGTAACACCAATGAGCCCTACTATAATGGCAAACGGCACAAAGGTTTTTGCTTTTGGGAAGGTGAGTAGTAAGCTTCTAATACTATATTTTCTTATTCCCATGAAATAAATAAGAGGCAGAATTATATAAACAATAGAACCGTAGGTTGCCCATACTAAAGATGAACTTAAGGGCTCGAGTCCAAGTATGGATTGTGTGCCATCACTAAAGGCTGATATATGGATGTGTGAGTGAATGTTCAAGGCATTCGCTATGCCCATGGTGACAAACATGTAAACAACTAGCCAGATTGTTTCTAGCAAGGCGTTTTTGTGGCTGATGCCTAAGTCACTTTTATGATCAATGGGCTTTATGCCTGCACGTCTTGCTAAATAAATCAAAATGGCTGTAAAGAATAAAACGCCTAGTTGTTGTAAACGATTATTAATAGGTTCTTGGTCACCATAGCGAAAAAGGGCTAGGTCTGCAAAAAACTGCAGGTAAACTGCTGCTATTATCCAAATAACGGTTGCAGTTATTACATAAGGGTTTGACATAAAGGCGAAACGGGGCTTTTCTAGGCTTGCTTGAGTCATGACTCGCTCCTTAACAGCGTAATACTTACCACTGGTAGAATACTTACCACTGGTAGAATAAAGTATGATGTTACCAATGTCAAGTTCAAAATCTGAGTCAAACTCAAAAAGCTATCATCATGGCGATCTAAAAAGTGCGCTTATCGCTTCCGCTAGAGCCGTTCTCAAAGAAGAAGGCACAGGCAAACTATCTTTAAGAGCTGCCGCTAGACATGCAGGTGTTAGCCACGCAGCTGCTTATTATCATTTCGAAGACAAAACGAGCCTTATCGCAGCTATAGCAACAGAAGCTTTCAAAGAACTCAATGAAGCAAGCCTAAACGCATCCAAGCCAAATAAGGCTCCATCAGAGCGTCTTAAAGGCCACGCGACTGCTTACATTAATTTTGCCCTAAAAAACCCCCAAGAATTTCGCATTATGTTCTTACCAGAACTTCGCAGCGACAATGTAAAAACTGAGGTTGAAGCTACAGCTAGAATAGGATATGAATACTCGATCAGCATCATCAAATCACTACAAGAAAAACAGATAGTAAAACCAGGCAACCCTGAACACATCTGCATAAGCCTATGGGCAATGATTCATGGTTTAGCAACTCTCATGGTAGATGGCCCCCTATATAGAAACGCCAAAACACAAGAAGGAACAGATGCTCTTATTACTGAATCTGTAAATCACTTATTCAGAGGTATACTAATCAGCCAGTCGACATAGGTAAAATATTTGAATAAGCAGTGCTGAATTAGGAGAGTAATAAAAATCCGGGGGGTAACCACTGGAAAGACAAAGCCACCTAAATATAGACAACAGCTACGCTAGATTTTCTCCCTACAGGGTTTATCTTTGGCATTGCCTATCCCCGGATTTTTAGCAGACTCATATGGTACGGCTTGTGGTCAATTTAGTCGTCCTTTAGGGGTGCCTAGATAATTGATACTGCTGGCGAATTCACCCATCACTGTTTTAAGTTGCCAAAGCAGCAAATC
>CAYGTA010000530.1:0-3209 GCA_964352605.1 uncultured bacterium
TGAGATACTAAAAAAGGCGGCGGCGTACAGAAGCCTTTAGAGCCTGTTTGATAAACCAGGACCACACTTCTATTGTCATAATGACACAAAAAAGCAGGAATGGATTAGCATGCTAATCCATTCCTGTTAGTAATCTTGTTCCTTCTATCAGGTTTAGTCTTGCTCAGATAGTGCTTTCCAGACGGTGGTTGGCCGCATAGGCATTTCTGTCATTCTTACACCTGTAGCATCTTTTATAGCATTTGCTATTGCAGCAGCACCTGCTGTGATAGGCGGCTCACCAACACCACGAGCACCAAAAGGACCGTCGGGTGCAGGTAGGTTTAATTGTATCGCTTCAATGTTTGGTACATCTACTGTACGCGGCAAGGCGTAATCCATAAAACTGGCGCTGGCTAACTGACCAAATTCATCATAACTATGGTTTTCAAACAAACCTAAACCAATGGCTTGAACAACACCGCCATGAATTTGTCCTTCGACAAGCATGGGGTTAAGAGCATAGCCAACATCTTGAACAGCTACATATTGAAGCACTTTTACTTCGCCAGTGTCTCTATCGACTTTTACTTTTGCTAAGTGAGCTACAGAACCTGGTGAGTTTTTCTTACGTGCTGATCGTCCTTCGCCTACAATTGGGCCGTGACCCCCACGGGTTGACTCGGCAATTTGCGCTAATTTACCTAGCTTAACAGCAGATGTGGGTACACCTTTAACCTGCGCCGCACCATCAACAAGTTCAATATCTTCAGCTCGAGCTTCTAAATGTTCGGCTGCAAGTTCAACAAGTTTTTCTTTTACGTCTTCTGCTGCGTTTGCGACTGCGCCAGATACGCTGTAGGTTACTTGGCTGCCACCACTACCGGGTGCAAAGGGGCCTAGGGCGGTGTCACCTTGAATGAGCTCTACATCATCAGGTGAAACGCCTAAGACTTCAGCTGCGACTAAAACGAGGCTGCTGTTTACGCCTGATATATCTACTGAGCCAACCACAACTTTTACTGTTCCATCTGAGTCAACACGGCAAGTTGATGCAGAAGGGGAGAGGGCGCATGGCCATGCACTTACGGCAATGCCTATACCTTCATCTTCAGCTTTATCTTGGCTGGTCCAAGCTGGGTGCTCACTCAGTCTAGTTAAGCAAGCTTTTAGATTAAGGCTAGGCCAAGGACTGCCGTTAGCCATAGGGTCATCTGTTTCAGAAAGGTTTTTTAAGCGAAATTCAACAGGATCAAGCTTTAACTCTCTTGCTAATTCATCTATGCATTGTTCCATCGCAAAGGTACTTTGATAAGCACCGGGCGCGCGGTAGGCACCCATTTCTGTTTTGTTTGTTATGACTTCTTTAATTTCAAATTTCAAACTAGGGAATTTGTAGTTACTGCCGAGCAAAAGACCGGTCAGGCCACCAAATTCAAAAGCAAATGCACCTGCGTCAATAATAATATCTGCTTTAGCGGCAGTTAAGCTACCATCTTTTTTAGCTCCAAGTTTTAGTTTTATTTGAGTTGGAGGAGCAGGAGTTGTGGTTTGTAAATCTTCACCGCGTTGCAAAATAAGTTTAACGGGTCTGTTGAGCGTGTAAGCTACGGTTGCAGCTAAAGGTTCAATGGTTCCGTATTTTGAACCAAAACCACCACCCACGGTCATGGCAACCACACGCACATTGCTGCGTTTTAATTTAAGAATGTCAGCAACTTTGTTTCTGACACCAAACTGACCTTGAGTTGTTGTGTAAATGGTTAGGCCACCTTTAAGCGCATCTGGCTCAATAACACAACCATGGGTTTCTAAATACGCCTGATACTGGCTAGCTATTTTGAAGTGCTTCTCAACAATAATGTCTGCTTCAGCAAAGCCTTGCTCTATATCACCGCGTTCAAGGTGATTAGTTCGGTAGAGGTTGGTTATTTCTTCTTCTTCGTTTTCTTCTTCTTCTTCTTCAACCTCAGCGTGGCTAATGACTTCTAAATCACCTTTAGGTAAGCCTGTGGGCCAAATAACATGAGCTGACTCAGCGAGAGATGTTTCAATACTCGAGCTTACGGGGAGGTCTTCGTATTCAACCATGACTTTTGAAGCGGCATCTTCTGCAGCGGCTTCTGTTTCGGCAACAACTGCTATGACTGGTTGCCCGACAAATAAGACGCGGTCTTTGGCTAGAATGGCGTCGCTGCGAGAGCTTATGGTTCTGTCTCGGGTTACTAGGTCTTGTGCTGTTAATATGGCAACGACACCTGGCACTTTTTCGGCTTCGCTTTTGTCTACACTTATGATTTTGGCGTGTGCTACTGGGCTTAAGACAGGTCTTAGGTGTAGTAAACCTGGAACGGTGACATCACCAACGTAGCGGGCTCTTCCTGCTATCTTGTCAAGCCCATCAATGATTTTGCGTCCTTTTCCTAAGACTTTATGTTCAGTATTTGTAAAGGGAGTATCTGCCACTGATGCCATAGTATCCTCCAAAGCAAGTTACGTTTATTAACAACAAATATATTGTGTTTACGTATTCCTTATTATTAATGATATCACTATAGAAAATAGAAAGACGACTGACATAATTGGTTAATTCTAGAAAACTATGTATCTTTTGTGTTTTTGGTTTGTTAATTGAGAACGGTTAACATCCGCGACTTAACCTTGAAGAGTAACTGATAGAGTTTCAAACCAAAGCTAAGCCACGGATGAGAATTGAATTCACGACCTTCGGGTTACGAATCCGATGCTCTACCATCTGAGCTACCGCGGCATGTCCCCAAAGGGACAAACACAGCAAAGAAAAAAGCTGCCTAATTGATTTGCGCGTTACAAAATTTCAATCTTGACGTCTTAAACTCTTCACTGTGTTGTTGGTGGCCGGGGGCGGGATTGAACCGCCGACACTACGATTTTCAGTCGTATGCTCTACCAACTGAGCTACCCGGCCTTAAGAACTACCTTTGGGTAATTCTTTATTTGTACAGGGTACCATTTTTAAACAGTACCCTTATGTACAAATGTTTAATGGCGACTCGGACGAGATTTGAACTCGCGACCTTCTGCGTGACAGGCAGATATGCTAACCGCTACACTACCGAGCCGTGCTTTGCTTGAGACAAGCTCAATGAAGCGATAGGAATAATACCCAAGTCCTAATCGTTTGTCAATCGCATTAAAACAAGTTGTGCTTTTGTTCATAGTGTAAACACATATTTTAGCGTTTTTGTGCA
>CAYGTA010000531.1:0-3197 GCA_964352605.1 uncultured bacterium
TTTGATAAGCGTGAAAATACCATAACTGCAAATAAGCCCATACTGGACCATAAAACAAACGGCATAGTGTCACCATAAACTGCAAGGCTGTTACCGAGTGGCGGTGCAATTGCGCCACCTAAACTTCGTAATATACTGCTAAAACCTAGGGCTGTACCTGCGTACTTTCCGCCAATGCCATCAACTTCCATGGTTGTTGTTATGTAGACTGCCATGTAAGCATCAAACACAAATCCAGAGACAATAACGGCAATCCAAACCCAAAAGCCTGCACCAAATACAAGAATACCGGCACCTAGTGACATCATGGCGGCAACAGTCATTAAGAAGATGCGTCGTGAAGGCAATCTATCTGCCATTAAACTCAGCGGGACAACGCCCACCACGCTACATAAAAAGAAGCTTGCCAAAGCTCGATCTGCCGTAGCTGCCTGCCAACCCAAAGTTTTTAAGTAACTAGGCAAATAACCTGTAAACCCTAAAAAGCAGCCTGTTACTCCAAATGCACCTAAGCTTATAATCCAGACTTCTTTTGACTTAACAACATGCCGTAGGCCTTGTCGTAAAGGCACTAAATCTTTTTTATCTGCTGTTTTTGCACTCGGGTGAACTACACTCCACAAGATGCCCATCACAATGGCAATAAGTCCATAAAAGAACAGTACATTACGCCAGCCACCCAGCAAAGGCGATAAAACACTAGCAGCAAGAAAAGAGCCTAGCAGCATGCCAGAAGCAAACCCCATGGCAATAATGCCATTAGCTAAACCCAGCTGCCTAGCAGGAAACCACTGACCCGCAAGCTTATGTAAATTAACAGGAATGCCTGGTAGGGTTAAGCCCCAGAAAAAAGTAGTTAGCATTAAACTAAAGAAATCTGTACTTAACCCTCGCGAAGCCCCCGTTAAACCTGAAAGAATACATAAACTAAGCAAAATTCGTTTGGTACCAAAACGATCCCCTAAGCTGCCACCCAATAAACCAATAAAAATGGCTACAAAATAAGTCATACCCCAAATAAACCCTAGTTGCACAAGGCTTAACTTAAGATCAGCAGCAATTTCGGTAAACAGTACCGGTAGAGACAAATTAGGCATACCAAAAACAAGCATGCCTGTTAGCGTAGCCAAAGCCAAAAGTATCCAGCGACGGCTCATGTTTTCTTTACTCAAAGGCTTAGACATAGCGCTGTTACTATACCTTGCTTAAAGCCCTATCGTTAACATAAGCAGCCTGATAATCGCACAACACTCGAGTATTTGTCTAAGCTTATAAGGCAAGCTCAAGCATTAAAATACTCGAGCGTGTCTTTGGCTTGCATTTTGTTTGCTTAGTTTAAATTCTTGATAATTTTACTTACTTAAGCTGATATGCTTTGCAAGTCTTGTCTAATCCTCAGCGTCTTAAATCTTCTAGCTTGCAGGCTGCTGCAAAAGATAGGCCTTTAGTGGGTATTGTGCTTATGGTTGCCGCTATGCTTTTCATTCCTATGCTGGATGTCTGCGCGAAGCTTTTAAGTGCTGATTATCATGTTTTACAAGTCACTTGGGCGCGTTACTTCTTTCATTTTGTAGCTTTGTTAATTCTTTTGAGTTTACGGCGTCAACGCTGGTGGCGTATGCCTTTATCTCCTAAAATACAATTTCTCAGGGGCATTTTTTTACTGTTATCAACCCTCTTTTTCTTTACAGCTATAACGACAACTCCTATTCCTAACGCACTTGCCTTGCTGTTCATTTCACCCCTTATTGTTACGGTATTAGCTCCTGTCATTCTTAAAGAAAACTTCGACATGCGGCGCATCTGGACGGTCATTGTTGGCTTTATTGGTGTCATAATTGTATTGCAACCTGCCACAACAGCCTTTACAGCAACCAGTCTTTTTGCCTTAGCAGCTGGGCTGTCTTACGCTCTTTACATGCTCACGACTCGCAAACTTTCACAAGAACGCACGCCTCTACTCACGCTTTTTTACACAGGGGTTATTGGGGTTAGCATCATGTCGTTTATTGTGCCAACAGTCTGGATAATGCCTGACCTAAAAGGCTGGGCGCTCATGGCGCTCATGGGTGTCATAGCGGCCATAGGGCACTTCTTAATCATAAGATCCCTAGATTTTGTAGCCGCGTCACTGGTTGCACCCTTTAATTATGTTGAGATTCTAGGGGCTACCTTAATCAGCTATTTGTTTTTTGATTACTTACCAAGCCCCATTATTTGGTTAGGTATAAGCATTATTGTAGGTAGTGGTGTTTACAGTTCTTTAAAAGAATACAAAAACGCCACCCCCGCTAAACTCAAAAACGCTGAGAATAAGTAAGTACCACAGCTCAAGAGATGTATTAAACTAACCTATGAAAGTTACTTTACTTGGTACTGGCGCACCCATTCACCCAACACGTAATACCTTGGGTTTACTGCTAGAAGCCCCCAACTGTGAACCCCTTTTAATTGACAGTTGCGGTGGTTTTGAACTCACTCGAGCGTTAGCTAAGTTAGGGTATAAGAATGAGCGTCTTCAAGACTTAAGGCATGTGGTTCTTACGCATCAACATGGTGATCATATTGGTGGGGTTATGGCGCTTTTTATTGCTGTGAAGCAGCTTGATTTTTATGCCAATACGCCTACTTTAGAAGCGGTTGATGCACTAATTAGTGTGACTTACCCGCAGTACGGTAAAGCCAGAGGTCACGCTGCTAATTACCATGAAGTAACAACGCAAAAAAGCTATAACATTGCTGGCTTTAAGCTGAGTTTCTTTAACATGATTCACCGTGTACCCACTTTAGCTGTGCGTGTTGAACGTGAAGGAAAAGTACTAGCATTTAGTGCAGATGGCTTAATTAATGATGAATTACTGGCCTGCGCTAACAATGCAGATCTTTTTATTTGTGACGCCATCTGCGCCAAAGCTGACGCCTACTCTGAACATGCTGAGCTTCTCATGCACCCCACAGCTACAGATGCAGCTGAACTAGCCGTCAAAGCAAATGCCAAAGCTTTAGCCCTCACTCACCTAGTAAGATACTCGAGCCCTGAACTTATGCTAAAAGAAGCAAGAGCTATTTTTAAGGGTCCTGTTAGCCTGCCTGATGACGGAACCACACTAGAAGTCTAATAAATCAACCTTTTTTTGCAGCTATTTCTTCTAGCATTTGCCAGCACATAAGCTGCATTCTGGGCATGTGAAACGGCC
>CAYGTA010000532.1:0-3197 GCA_964352605.1 uncultured bacterium
GCTGTAGCATTTTAAATACAAAAGGCTGTAGTACTGGTTTTCGTTGTAGTCGTCTAAGATGTTTAAAGATTCATATTTATGTTTTGGGTTTTTGACTAGGCTTAGCTTTGAGTTTTAGGCTAAAGATTATTTCTTGAGTTTTCTTAATTATTGCTTCGTTTCGTGTTGTGTAAGGCAAGAGTGTAAAGAAACTGTAATAGTTTTTGCGTATTCCTAGAGTGTTAAAGGAGTCATTGTCTTATGATTAAAAAACTTAGTTTCATTCTTTTTTTCCTATCTTGTTTTGCTTTTACTCAGGCACAAACATATCTTGTGTCTGTTGTGCCTCAATTCCCTCGTTTGGTTTTATATGAAGACTGGCAGCCTCTTCTCAACTATTTAACTGAAGAGACGGGCTACACTTTTGAACTAGATGTCAAAGACAGCATTCCAGATTTTGAAACAAGTTTTTTAGCAGGAGAACCAGATTTTGCTTTTATGAATCCTTACCATATGGTTATGGCGAAGCAAGCTGAAGCTTATGAGCCGTTACTTAGTGACGCTTCAAGGCAGCTAAAAGGTATTTTGGTTGTATCTAAATCAGGACCGTTTGAGAGTCTACAAGACCTAAATGGGCAAAACCTTGCCTTTCCTGCCCCTAACGCATTTGGTGCATCTTTATATATGAGGGCTTTACTAAAAGAAAGCGAAGGTATTGAGTTTTCAAGTTCTTATGTTGATACACACAGTAATGCTTACAGGCATGTTTTGCACCGGCAAGCCGCTGCTGGTGGCGGCGTGCAGAATACGCTTAATAAAGAACCTGAAGCGCTCCAAGAACAACTTCATGTCCTATATGAAACGCCGGGTGTCACACCCCATCCTTTAGCGGTTCACCCTCGAGTGCCACAAGAAGTACAAACTGAAGTTAAAGAAGCCATTATAAGATTACTAGATTCAGAAGCAGGACTCGAGTTACTTGTGGCTGTTCAGCTTAGAGAAGTTTTTGAGGTTTCTTATGAGGAGCATTTTGCTTTTCTTGAGGATTTAAATTTAGAGAATTACTTGGTTTTAGATTCTGAGTAGGATTGTTGTGTTGTTGTGACTTTGTCTTTTTTACGATTTTTGTGGCCAAGGGCTTTTAGGGCTCAGATTAGTCTGGTTTTGTTTTCTTTAACCCTACTGGTTACGGCCTCTTTTGTTGGGTTTACAGCTCGTCAACAGACTGAGTTAATTCATAGTAATATTTCTCGTTTAGGAACTGCGCTTATAGATAATTTGGTGCTTGACGCATCTAATAGATTGTTGAGCTTAGATTATGACGGTTTAGAAGTTTTGCTTTTACAGTATGCTGCTTTACCTGAAGTGAAGAGGATTCGGGTTTTTGATCATCAGAATTTTCTAATTAGCGATGTTAGGCATTATGCTGATGAGGCAGAGGTTTCTTACAATGTTTTTGGTGAGACTGTACCTGATGACGTGTTGGGCTTGTTACAAAAAGATGCTATTTTTCTTGAGGGAAATCAAGAACTTTCTATTTGGCAGCCTTTGATTGTTGGGGGTAATGTTATTGGTTATGCTGGCCTAGATTTAAGCTTAGCGCAAATTTCTAGCGTTCAGCGCCAGCTTTTGCTTAATACCTTAAGCTTTGGTTTAATCTTAATCCTCTCGGGTTTGTTATTTATCTTTGTTTACCTAAGAAGGCCCATGGCGGCAATTCATAATGCTAGTCAGTTTGCACTTGCCTTAGATGAAAACTTGGGTAAACAAATGCCTATTGAGCATTTCTCTAAAGAGTTTCAGTATTTGGGTGAGTCTTTAAATGCTGTATCTCAGCGCTTACAGCTTCAAGCTAAAAGGATTACTAAAAGTGAAAATCACCTTCAGTCTGTTTTGGCTAATGCTGTTGATGGCATTATTTCACTTGATGAGAATTTGCGTATTGTTTCGTTTAATCAAGCAGCAGAGAGCTTGTTTGAGTATAAAGCCAATGACTTAGTTCATAAACCTGTGCAGGTCTTATTTGAACGAGATATGACATTTTTAAAACAAGCTGATAGATTTTCTGAAAAACGTACTCGTTTGCGAGCTATATCTAGTAAGGGAAAAAGCTTTACTGCAGAATTATCTAAAAGTTACGTTGATTTAGAAGAAGGGCGTTTGTATGTTTTGATTATTCGTGACATAACAGAGCGTCTTAAGCAAGAGACTGCCTTGCGACAGAGTGAAGAAGAATCTCGTAAACTCTCTATTGTAGCTAGTCAAACGGGTAACGCTGTTGTCATTACGGACAGACATGGTCTTATAGAATGGGTAAATGAAAGCTTTACGCGGGTAACTGAGTATAGTCTTCAAGATGTGCTAGGTAAAAAGCCAGGTAGCTTTTTGCAAGGCCCAGACAGCAACCCTAAAACCATTGCAAACATTAGAGACGCCATTAAAAACCAGTTAAGCTTCAAAGGTGAAATTCTTAATTACTCTAAAAGTAATAGGCCTTACTGGCTCGAGCTTGAGATTCAGCCTGTGTTTAGCCGCTCGGGTGAGTTGACTAATTTTATTGCGATTGAGAGTGATGTCACAGAACGCAAAAAGTCAAGTGAGGTTTTGCAAATGGCGCTTGCTGATGCTGAGACTGCCAATAAGGCGAAGAGTGAGTTTTTGTCTCGCATGAGTCATGAGTTGCGTACGCCACTCAATGCTATTTTGGGCTTTGGGCAACTTTTAATGACGGATGATTTAACTGAATTTCAGATTGACTCTGCGCAGCATATTTTTAAGGCAGGTAAGCATTTACTGCAATTAATTGATGAGATACTTGATATTAGTCGTATTGAGGCAGGGTCAATGAACTTAGCGAACAGCAGTGTGTCTTTAATTGAGGTTCTGCATGATTCATTTGCCATGGTGTCAGGCTTAGCCAGAGAAAAACAAGTAACATTTGAATTTAAGTTTGAAGATGAAGAGTATCTGATTCAGAGTGATGTTCAGCGCTTAAAGCAAGTCTTTATTAATTTGTTTTCAAATGCTATTAAGTACAACAAAGCTGAAGGTCGGGTTTTTGTTAGCTGCCTATCGCTTGAAGATGGCAACGTTCAATGTATGGTTAAAGATACAGGACTGGGTATTGCTGAAGACAAAATGTCACGTTTATTTGTTCCTTTTGATCGTTTGGGTGCCGAAAGAACAACTGTCGAAGGTACCGGCATTGGCTTAGCGCT
>CAYGTA010000533.1:0-3160 GCA_964352605.1 uncultured bacterium
CTAATACTCTTAGCATTTCCACGAATGGTTGCACCATCAGACCATTCGTGCGACCCGGGGGAGTAAAAACAAACCAACTTGGCCAAGGGTGCAATGTTTCATGGAACTGCAATTAAGGCTCGAGTGTTTTTTGTGAAAGTGCAATCAGTACATCGTAGTCGTCTGGCAAATCTGGGTCATCTAAGGCAGCTTTGTTGCGCCTTAAGTCACCACAAGACTCACACTTATGCACAATAATCCAACCTTTTTTACTGTTGTAATCTACGGCTACTGGCTTAAGAATGCCTTTACAGTCACTTGCCCTATCGCCCGGAAAAACATCTACATGTAAAGAGTAAAAACAATAAGGGCAGTGATTTCGGTAACTACCATTAGCTAAAGCTGGCACCTTACGCTGACAGTGAGCGCAAATAAAATCTTGATTTGTACCTTGAGCCGTAAAGCGCCGCATAAAGCTTAGTGTAGCGTAGCTACAGTTAAAGCAAATAGGAACAGCTAACGCAAAACAAGCTATTCCTTCAATTTAACGATGCGCTTCTGCAAGTTGCGACATGGCACTCGAAAACAAAGGCTTGTAACGCCCCGGTGCTTTAATTTGGGTAAGCATAAGACGCTGCCCTAAAAACAAATGCCTATCGTAAGTTGCATTTTGTAATCTACTAATTTGAATGTCTTCAAGTAAGGTAACCAACTCAGAGACCCACGGAAAATGCGGTTCAATACCTACATCTTCAAGCTCTCTATTTAACGCCTTGACAAACGCATCGATCTCTTTGGTGGCCTCAATACGACACTTTAGTATCTCTTGCTCACGAAAGGTCGAATAAAACGGCTCAATCTGCTTACCCTGCAACTGCAATGCTGAAGTACGAGCAGCCAAATGAATAAGTTTAGGCTTAAGAAGCTCGAGTTGTTCTGAGTCTGCCTGAAATCGCTGGCAGGTTAAGTGGATGGGTTTAGCTATTTGCCCACCATATTTTTCTTTTAAGTCCACTAGGTTGATGTTTAGGCTTTGCGCTTGTGTATAACTAGGTACGAGCAAGGCACAAATATCTCCCGGTTGCGCTGCATCTACGTACTCGTAGTTTCTGCCATAGGCAGGTAGATAGACTGATGACGACTTCAAATCCCTTTTCCCATTCTGATACCTTTGCAGGTACCCCGCTGCTTTATAGGGTTTAAAGTAACACGTTATTTTTTGCGTTAATGGGTGCTTGTCACAAAAATCACAAGAACGATTCAAAAACGCATGAAATCTGCTTTGATGTACCCATTTTGTGCCACCTGAAGCTGATTTTTATTGCATTTCCAACAACTTAAACCAGTGTTTCCAGTGAAGTTTTACTAGAAACACTGTTTAATACTAAACTGCTTAGAAAGTGTCATAAGACTGAATGGGTCAGAGCGTACTCCCCAAAGCTGTCTCGACTACGTCGGCAAGGTCGGAATTATAAAGCAGTGAGACATTTATAATTCAGCTTAGTATAAGAAACTGAGCTTACCTAAAGCGTATGAAAAGAGAAAAAGCAATCAGCCATTGCGCTGCGTAGTAAGTAGCCAAAACAAAAGCATCTGCCTGCTTAAAAGGTTGCTTGAATTTGTTTATAGCCAAAATAGAATCAGAAAGCATAAAAAGAATGGCACCTATAAAGGCAATTAAGCTAGCTTCATCTCTTAAAGCCAAATAGCGCTCAGCTGCTTGGTAAACCATTAAAATAATGCTAAACGAATAAATCAAAACAGGGAATTTTAAACTTGAGAGTTTAGGGAGTAAAAAAAGATAAAAACCCACTGCATATAACAGCAAAGGTAGCGCAATAAAAACAATGCCTGTGGTGCTAAAGCCCGTAAAAAAAGCAACACTGTAACAAAGATGCGTAACTAAAAAACTTGCTAGGCCTAAAACAAAACGCTTCGGGTAAAGCAAGAAAATATCACCAAGTAAAGCAAAGCCTAAACCCGCTATAACAAGCAAACCTCGTCTATCTTCTAAACCATTAAGCGCAAGCAAAGCGTAACTAACAATAAGAATAGTCGTTACTGGTTTAAAGAAAAAAAAGGCCTTTGCTTTACGCCTAGCTGCCAAAATCGTAAAAAACGCAGAAACTGCAATAATCAGCGCAGGCGAAGCTACTGCGCTAAACACCGTCATAACAAACCCGTCATAACAAAATACTATCAGGTCTTAGCTGGACCTACCTGCTGAATTTCATACCCGTTCGGATAAGTTCTAGGTTGCGGCAACACAAAAGCTTTCTTACGAGGCGGAAAAAAGCGTAAAGCCCGCTTACGCAACCATAAAGCTGACTCCACCAGCACAAGCGCCCAAACCTTAGGTTTCGGAAAGCCAAATGCATTGCGCATAGGCTCATCCATAAGAACATAAACAAACTCCGCACCCAAAGGCCAGAGCTTCTTAGGTAACACCCAACTCAGAAACAAATCACGGGTAGCTTCCGCCAAAATACGATTATTATCATGATAAGCAAAGTGCTCTTGCTCATACGCCCTATTAAAAAGCTCGAGTTTTTCGTAAGTCTCAGGTATGTTTTTTATGTTCATGCGTTTTCCAACTTCATACCAGAAGTAGTAGTTGGCTTGTTTTTCTTTTTCACTGAGTTTGCGCCAGCCGTACTTGGCATTCCAGCGTATGGGTTCAAATACAAAAGTTGTTAAGACATATAAAAACTCATCATTAGGAATGCTGTAACGTGCGTGTATTTGATTCATTTGCCTTATGGCTGCTCTGCCTTCAGGGCTGTCATAACCATAAAAACCTATGCTTGAAATAATAATGGTCGTGTCGTCATAACGCTTTTGGGTTCGTTTGGTGAACTCTTCGGTTTTGACCATGAGTTTAGAACTATTAGGAACGGCAAAGGTTCTAAGTAAGGCGAGTTCTAAAGCACGTTGAGTATCCCAAGGGAATTCGAAACTACCTGTCAAAAAAGCTATTTCTTGATGATCTTGTTTTGCGTCAAGGGTTTGAATTTTTTTATAAACCGCGTATTTATCCACTTTCACTATTGAAGCATACTTTGCTCGGCAAACACAGTAAAGCAAACAAATGTCTGAGTAAGATTTTTGTAAGATTCTTCACGCTAGACTACCTTTGCTCACTCCTTCTTCTCTCCGGAGCGTCGTTGCAATTCGTTTTCTT
>CAYGTA010000534.1:0-3159 GCA_964352605.1 uncultured bacterium
CCAATGCACCTGAATTGAAACCCACGTTAAGCAATTATGGGTACAATAAAGATACAGGTGACTTTATGAATATTTTAATAACAGGTGGCATAGGCCGAGTAGGCACAGCCATAACCAAACGACTCATCAAAAACGGCTACGGTGTTCGCGTGCTCTCTATAGAAGAAAGCTCGAGTTTAGATGTTGATTATGTTCAGTGTGACATTATGAACATGCCTGACTTAAGTAAACACATGGCAGGCTTTGACGCTATTATTCACTTAGCCGCCATCCCTAGCCCTGTCAGCACGACAGGTGAAGAGGTGTTTAAAATAAATGTGGCAGGCACCTTTAATGTCTATGAAGCTGCAGCGAAACTAGGCATAAAACGTATTGTTCAAGCTAGCTCCATAAATGCTTTAGGTTGCTTCTGGGGAAACATGGAGCATGAACCCCAGTACTTACCTATGGATGAACAACACCCTTTACACACGACTGACCCTTATTCATTTTCAAAAGAGATGGTTGAAAACATAGCAGCTTACTACTGGCGTCGCGCAGGCATTAGCAGCCTCTCTTACCGCTTACCTGCCGTTTGGAACAAGGAGCACCCCGAGTCAGAGCAGTACAAAACATCTCGTGAGCAGAGCTACGCTGCACTCGATGACTTTGCTTCACAAAACAGCCTAAACCAACAAGAACGCCTAAACGCCTTAAAAGAAGCCTGCGCCAAATACCGCGCTAACTACGGCTTTGAATACCCTAATTTCAAACACTTTAAAGATGAAGATTACTCTACAGACCCACTCTGGCCAGACTATCTGACAGGCCGACTAAACTACTGGGCTTTCGTAACTGATGATGACTCTGCACAAGCCTTTGAGAAAGGCCTAACTGCCACCTTTACAGGTAGCCACCCACTTTTTATAAATCACACCAAAAACTGGCTAAATTACGACAGTCAAAAGCTGGTAAAACTATTCTTTCCTGACCTAAAAAGCCAGCATAAACCCCTTAAAAACAATGAAACACTTGTGAGTCTAGACAAAGCTCGAGCTCTTATTGGTTTTGAACCTGAATTTGAGTTTTGACTTCTTGGTAATAATGGTTTCTGATTAAGCTAGCGATTACTATTTTCGCCAATGAGTCTCCAGTAGCTCAGTTCCTCTTCTTCACCAAATGTCAAATCTGTTTTTAAAAGCCCTAAGCTCATTTCTTGCAACTGAACTTGATTCTCAGCAGCACCAATAATGAGCCATTTAGCATCAAGATTAGATTGAATGTCTAGACTAATATCACCCTCTTGGGTACTCAAAGTACAGTAGCCTTCAGCATCACTAATTAGCCATTGACTGGCTTTACTAATATCATCCGTAAGGGCAAACGTATTAGCTGCCGAAATACTCAAGTACTCACCTTCAGGACTGACGATTTGAAACTCACCTGTTTTCAGGCACATAGCCTTGCCTACCAAATGAACATCCGCACTTGGGAACATTTGGCTTGTAGCCTCTGTAATTAAAAAATGTGCTGGCTCTTGATAATTATCAATCACCGTTAGCTTAGATACACGTTGATTATCAGGTAGAGAAAAACTATAATCAAAATTCCAAGTTTTTCCAGCGTTTTCTGTACTGTAAGCTAAAATTTCCCCAAGACCTGCATAAAATGTGAAATCGTCTGAACCCGTCTTTTCTATATCCAAGATAAAACCTTCAGTAGGTATATCGCTGTATACCCAGCTTCTTCCTGTCCATGTAGCCGAACGCCTAGTACTACCCTCTTTGTCATTCAGTTCATAAATAACAATAGGATTAGCTTTATTTGTATAGTGCACTAGCTGAATGTAACTAACGGCGTGAGGTGTTTCTCTACTTAGAGGTCCCGTATCTTCCACCAAACAATCCAGCATCTCTCTAGCGTCGATACTTTTACCTTTATTCTTACCTCCAGCACAATAAAAATTCTTGTTACTAGGGCGAAAATAAGCGTAGTAAACATCTTTATGATAGCGGTCATGCTTAGGCCCCTCTGGACCACCACCCGCTAAAGTCCAAGTCAAATGAATACGCTCATGAGAAAGCCCCATACGGGGTTGGTAACGCGCTTGACTCATATAAATTTCATCAAGATTATCACTTCTATTCCAAGAACCAAGCGCAATCTTTTCATTTGTTATCGCCTTAGAACTTTGCCAAGTCTTACCGTTATCTGTACTCAGAATGTACTGCATCGGGCGATCATCTAAATCAAGGTCAGAATCTATAAGAAAAGAAGATTCACGAAAAAAAACATAAATATCACCCTGCTTAGTTTTGAGTGGAATAGGGTAAGAAGCCGTAAAGCCTTGAGAAATAACCTTATCTGTCCAAAAATCAAGACTATGTGCTTCATTTGAACGTGCCAAACGCAACTCACTACTATGCTCAGCATAAAACAAGAGCAAATGACCATCATCAGCTTGAATAAGTAATGGATAATTATGACTATCTGCACCTTCAAAATATTGACTTCTCGTGACCTGACCCACCAATTTTGGTGCCGTCCAAGTAGCAGCAGCATGATCAAACGCTTGAACATATGAATTAGAATTTGCGCCTAACCAAGCAACAAACGTTTTATCAACCACTTCATCATAAACACCTCCTGCAACAGGACGCTTTAACGTTCTAATAGCCCTTTGATCTGCCAAGGTATAAATAGCTTTGCTCTCGCTAAAAAAAGGCGCAAAATGTTGCCCCGTTGCAGGAAGACAAGCGTTAAGAAACAAACCTAAAAAAAAGCAAGCAACAAACTTACGAGAAAAAGCCATAACCACTAAGCTAGGTTTCTTTTCAATAAAAGTCAAGCGCAACGACTTCAATTCAAGGCGTAAACCTTTCATAAACCCACCAAATATTTAAATAAAGCCAAAACAAGCATCAAAACTCGAGCTTTGTAAGTACCTTTAAAGTCATCCTTAACTATTAAAAAGTTTACATTTGCTTTTACTAAAGAACGCAGTTTGACTTTTCTTATTGAACAACCCTCTACTTATAGGCTAAAAAGAACTAACTTGGTTTATCTGAGCTGACTACAACATAAGAAAGAAGACTTAATGGTAAACACTGCACAAAGAACAGCTCCATCAAAACAGACTATAGCTTCTGAAACACCACCTACTCGAGTGCTTTTTTTACT
>CAYGTA010000535.1:0-3154 GCA_964352605.1 uncultured bacterium
ATGATAGCCACTTGCTATGCAAGCCCAAGCCATTTCTAGCAGGTCAATTTCAGCCCGAGCATATTGAGGCAACGAGTGCTTAGCATAGTTATCTGAAAACGGCTTTACTTCTTTATAACTGCCATCATCTTGCAAGCGACCTGACATGAGACTCAGGTAAATCTGCCGGTCTGCATTAGCAGTTCTTTTAATGCTCAAAATATAAACTAAGCGATAATTACTACTAAATCGACTTGAAGATTTTTTCTTCTCTTGCTTTTTCAAGTTCTGAGCACGCTCAAACCAGATAGATAAATCTTTTGATAAGACCTTCGGCGCTTCAACAGATTTAGCAGCCTGCTTTTTTACTGAATTAACAAGCTCAGAACCATAACCAATATTATGTGACGCAGCTAACTCTTGAAGCTCGAGTTGCATGAGGACAGCCGCAATGTGCTTACAGTTATAGCCCACAGGACAACTACACTCTCCATCAAGAAAAAAGCCATGCTCATCATGATCAATATAAACAAATTGCTCATAATGCTCTCCATAAGAACCTACAACTTGAGCGTTGATTTCTTTTTCTTGTTCATCACAGTCAATAGAAATAATCTTTTTATCTTGCAGAATTACTCGAGCGCGCCCTAGAGTCGCTTGCGAAAATTCCCTCATGAGTGACTCAGGGTCAAACCACAACATATAGCCATCCTAAACTAAAAGAGGGACAGTTAAGTTCTAGCGTTGAACAATGAGCTTGAATTGAAACTCGCTGCTTAGCATCCATACAAAATAGTATAACGATTAGCGTATACTCCTTAGCTCGTAATCGCAACACTCGTCAACTTGAAAATGTAGCTTAGTTTTTTTCCGTTTTAACTTGATATCTTCCAGATGCATCAGCGCTAACAACAACTGAGCCATGCTGATCTGTCCTGTAA
Organism: uncultured bacterium; assembly: GCA_964352605.1. Classification (GTDB taxonomy): domain Bacteria; phylum Deinococcota; class Deinococci; order Deinococcales; family Trueperaceae; genus JAHEBB01. Next base: position 921 of record CAYGTA010000535.1, read on the forward strand.
ACCGTGGCATTAGCTGCTTTATATAAGTCAAGTGCCTGCTCGGTCGGATGCCCAAAGCTATTGCTACTTGATACCCCAATAACAACCACTTCAGGCTGCCATACAGACATGCTCGCTTCATCATCACCATTATTACTACCATGATGACTCGCTTTATAAACCTCAACTGCTTTAAAATACTCAGGTGTATTGGCTTGCCACCATGCAAACTCTTGTTCTTCAGCATCGCCTGTAAAGGCCGCTTCAAAATCACCAAAATCAAGCACGACACCAATAGAATTATTATTACGATCATAGGCCTCTAAATTAGGTGGCGGAATAATCTCCAAAACCGCGTCACCCAAATTAATAGTTCTACGCGTTGCATCTAAAACACTCGAGCCTGCTTCTTGAACTGCTAATAGCAAATTCTCATAGGTTGCGGTTGTGGCAACCATGCCGTTATCCATAAATAATTTGGGTTTAAACGCTTCTATAATGACATCTAGACCGCCAATATGGTCTGCGTCAGGATGAGAAGCAATCACCAAATCTAAACTTGTTATACCTAAATCTTGCAGGTAAGTTAAAGCGTCTGTGTTATTTCTGCCGCCATCGTAAAGCACATTTGTGCCATTTGTTCCTTGAATGAGAATAGCGTCACCTTGACCTACATCAATAAAGTGAATCTTCACTTCACCTTCTAAGTTTTCTGTTGGGTCAACAATAACCACAGTACAGCTAACCAGCAGCAAACTAATTATTAGCGCAATGAGTTTTAGCTTCACAGCTCTATATCTCCGCTTGGTGCTGTTTTTAAAGAAGCCCGCAAATTCTCTAAGCGTTCCTTACGCGCTGTACTTACCTCAAGACTAAACAGCAAAGACTGACTTTTTGAATTAACCGAAGAAAGCTCGAGCTTTAGAGTATCTTTTTCTGTTAAAGCTTGCGGTAGCCATGCTTTAGGTACAATTAGCTGCTTTCCTTGCCACTCGAGACTTACAAGGTCATTTTCAATGTAATCAATATAAATAGCTTCAGACATAAACTAGCTTATCTGACAATAGTCATTTGCTAATCAAGCTAGCTGACTGAAAAGCTTAAGGATGCAAGCCAAAAAACGCTAAGCCTAAACTTTCATCCCAGCCCATACTTATGTTTAATGACTGAATAGCGTGCCCTGCGGTGCCTTTTACAAGGTTATCAATAGCGCTCATTATGACAATGCGACCCGTGTCATTATCGACTTCGAAGCCAATGTCACAGTAATTGGTCCCATCAAGAATTTTAGGATCAGGTACACGGTGAATGCCCCGCTTGGCTGTAACTAGGCGAATGAACGGCTCGTCACTATATTCTTCACGGTAGGCTGCCAGTACATCTCGGTCACTGTAACCATCTGGCAAAAAAGCATGCGCAGTTACCAAAATACCTCTTATGCGCTCAACTGCTGTGGCGGTTAAATGAATAGGGAAAGAGCCGGGCAGTTCCTGCATAATTTCTGCTTGATGACGATGACCTGTCGGCGCATAAGTGCGAACCACCCCCATCCTCTCAGGATGATGCCCAGCCTCCCCGGGTTTGTTACCTGCCGCAGAAGAACCAATCTTGCCCTCAACAATAAGGTCTCCACGTGCAGGAACAGCATGTTTCAATAAAGGATATAAACCTAAAATCGTAGCTGTAGCCAAACAGCCAGCTCCAGCAATATGCGTTGCCTCACGTAATTCTTCACGATGCAATTCAGGGTTACCGTAAACAAATTTTTTAAGTAAATCAGGTCGTGGGTGCGCCTCAGCATAGTACTTCTCGTAAGTTGCTTCGTCTTTAAGACGAAAATCAGCAGCCAAATCAATCATACGAGGGGCAAAGGCAGCAAACTCATCAAAGCGTGTAGCTGAGTGCTTATGAGGCAAACCAAGCACCAGCAAATCAGCTTCTTGTAACTCTTTAATACTTGAAAAGCGAAGCTTAGTAGCATTCCTAAGGTTAGGATGCACAATCGGCACAGGCTGCTTAGCAAAGCGCTCACTTGTTACCTGAACCACTTCAAGCTTCGGATGCGCCAAGGCAAGACGTAAAAACTCACCACCCGCATAACCAGATGCACCAACAATTGCGACTTTTAATTTATCGGACATATACACTCACTAAAATACTCATTATGCTTGAAAATATAATATTGCAGCTAAGATCTAACAACCAAGCTTGCTGCGTACTGAACAACTCTTGCAGGTATATTTACACCTGTAGTT
>CAYGTA010000536.1:0-3140 GCA_964352605.1 uncultured bacterium
GTCGCCATCTCCGGAACGTTCCTTCTTAAGTCTGCTGAGCGCCAAGGTGAGCTCGGTGGCGGTCATAGTCACTAGGAGGACAACGCCATGGTCAACAAGCTCATCGACTTCTCTCTCAACAACCGCCTCATAGTCATCATTGGGTGGCTTCTGGTCGTTGCCTTGGGACTCGACTCACTTCGCAAGCTCCCTATCGACGCCGTTCCGGACGTCACCAACATTCAGGTCCAGGTGCTGACGAACAGCGCCGGTCTGGCCCCCCAGGAGGTGGAGTCCTTCATCACCTTCCCGGTAGAGACCGCCATGAGCGGCCTGCCAAAGGTCGAACAGATTCGCTCGGTCTCGAAGTTCGGCCTGTCGGTGGTCACCGTCGTGTTCGAGGAAGGAACGGACATCTACTGGGCGCGGCAGCTCGTAGGCGAACGCCTCTCTGATGCTCGGGACTCCATTCCGGAGGGCTACGGCGAGCCGGGGATGGGCCCCATCTCTTCGGGCCTCGGGGAAATCTACCAGTTCGAAGTGCGGGGCGAGGGCTACTCTCCCATGGAGCTGCGGGACATCCTTGACTGGAACGTCGGCTATCAGCTTCGCTCGGTGCCCGGTGTCGTCGAAGTGAACTCGTTCGGAGGAGAGCTCCGCACCTACCAGGCGACTCTCGACCCACGAAAGCTCCGCTCCTACGGCATCTCCCTTGCGACCATCTTTGCGGCGCTCGAGCAGAACAATCGCAACGTTGGCGGTGGCTACATCGTCCACGCCGACGAGCAGTATCTCATCCGCGGCGAGGGTCTGATTGAAGACCTGGGCGACCTCGCGAAAGTCGTTGTCGCCACGGACTCTGGAGGCACGCCGGTCTACCTAGAGAACCTTGGGACTATCGAGTTCGCTCCGATGATTCGCCAGGGAGCCGTTACGCGTGACGGCCGCGGCGAAGCGGTAGTGGGCATCGTGATGATGCTCATGGGCGCGAACTCGAGGACAGTCGCTGAAGACGTCCACGCGCGCGTCCAGGAGATTCAGAAGACGCTCCCTGACGGTGTCAGTATCGACACCTTCTACAACCGCACCGAGCTCGTGCAGCGAACGATTCGCACCGTAGCCAAGAACCTCATCGAGGGCGGCCTGCTGGTGGTCATCGTTCTACTGCTACTCCTCGGGAGCTTCCGGGGGGGCCTCATCGTCGCTTCCGCCATCCCATTGTCGATGCTTGTCGCTGTCATCCTCATGCGGTGGATGGGCCTCTCCGGCAACCTGATGTCATTGGGCGCCGTGGACTTCGGCATCATCGTTGATGGCGCCGTGGTCGTTATTGAGAGCATCGTGGCCTACGTCTTCCTCCACAGGAAGGACACCGAGCGGTCGCATCTCGAGAAGGTGCGAGCGGCGTGCCACCTGGTGGCGCGACCGGTTCTGTTCGCGGTCGGCATCATCATGATTGTCTACCTGCCGATTCTCGCGCTCCGTGGAATCGAAGGGAAGATGTTCCGTCCCATGGCACTCACGGTTGTGTTCGCCATGGGTGGCTCTCTCGTCTGTGCGCTGACGCTGATGCCAGTGCTCGCATCGCTCTTCTTGAAGAAGGCCGTGGAGAAGGAGCCGATTCTGTTTCGCCTCATCAAGAGGATGTACACGCCGCTACTTGCCAAGGCGATGGCGCGCCCAGTCCGCACGGCTGGAATGGCCTTCGGAGTGTTCGTGGCAAGTCTGCTCGTAGCGCCTTTCCTTGGGGCGGAGTTCATTCCAAAGCTCGACGAGGGAGCGATTGCAATGCAGGTATGGAGGCTCCCGAGCGTGTCGCTCGAGACTTCCAACGAAATCAGCGGCAAGGCGGAGCTGGTGGTGAAGCAGTTCCCGGAGGTCCAGACCGTTGTGTCGCGGACGGGCCGCGCGGAGATTGCGACCGACCCGATGGGCGTCGAGATTTCAGACACCTACATCATTCTCAATCCGCCTGACACTTGGCGTTTCGAGACCAAAGACGAGCTGCTCGAGGCGCTCGACGAAGAGCTCCAAGAGGCTCTTCCGGGAGTCATGTTCAGCTACTCACAGCCGATTGAGCTGCGCGTCGACGAGCTCATCAGCGGCGTGCGCTCGGAAGTAGGCATCAAGGTGTTTGCGGCGAGCGGAAGCCTCGAGCAGATGCGCGAGGTCGCTGAGCAGGTTGCGGAGTCGGTCCGCAAGGTTCCAGGCATGGAAGAGGTGAAGGTCGAGCAGACGACGGGTCTTCCGACTCTCACCATCGACATCGACCGCGAGGCCATCGCCCGCCTTGGCGTGAACGCGCAGGACGTGCTTGCGGTCATCGAGACCATTGGAGGAACTCAGGTCGGCACGGTGGTCGAAGGCCAGCGGCGATACAGCTTGCAAGTGCGGTTCGACCCCGCGGTGCGCGAGAGCCTCGAAGCTCTTCGGCACCTCCCAATTCCCCTCCCTGCAGGGGCGGAGGGAACGGCTCCTTGGGTGCCGCTCGAACAGGTCGCCGACATCGACATTCAGACGGGCCCTGCGCAAATCAGCCGCGAGAAGATTCAGCGGAAGATTACCGTGGAGCTGAACGTGCGAGGCCGCGACCTTGCCTCAGCAGTGGCAGAGGCCCAAGAGCGCGTCGAGGCGGAGGTGGAGCTCCCTCCGGGGTGGTTCATCGAGTGGGGCGGTCAGTTCGAGAACTTGGCCGCGGCGTCAAAGCGCCTTGCCCTCCTCGTGCCACTGGCGCTGCTCCTCATCTTCGCGCTGCTCTACTCCACGTTCCAGTCAACAAGGCTCTCGCTTCTCATCTACCTGAACGTGCCGTTGGCGCTCACAGGTGGCATTGCTGCGCTGATGTTCCGGGGCTATCCCTTCTCCATCTCTGCCGGAGTCGGGTTCATTGCTCTGTTCGGCATCGCTGTAATGAACGGCGTGGTCTTGGTGTCGACTATGGTGCAGCGACGCGGGGAGGGTGCGGGCACACAGGAAGCCGCACAAGATGCTGCCCACTCAAGGCTCCGTCCCGTGCTCATGACGGCTCTGACTGACATCATCGGCTTCTTCCCGATGGCGGTGGCGGCGAGTGCCGGTGCTGAGGTGCAGCGGCCGCTCGCGACGGTTGTCATCGGAGGGCTCATCACGTCGATGCTGCTGACCCTGTTTGTGCTTCCTGC
>CAYGTA010000537.1:0-3137 GCA_964352605.1 uncultured bacterium
TAATACGTTTGCAGTGTTTTAAACGCCGAATTAGGTAACTAAAAACGGATGGGCTCGGTCGATGCTGTGTTAAAGATGAAAACTGCTATAAAAGCACACGACGTTTACAATTCATCTTAGTATTAATCAACAATAAATAAACTTGCACCTTCTGTTGTTGAGGAGCGATGCGCTTCAGCTTTATCTGCCACCTGATAACTCATGCCAGCCTTAAGCACAAAACTACGACCATCTTCTAACTCTGTATGCAACTCACCTTTAAGGCAAAGCAAAATGTGCCCTTTAGAACACCAATGGTTAGCTAAGTAATGTGCTGAGTACTCAACCATACGTACCCTAATCGCGCCAAATTGCTTTGTTTTCCAGTAGGCAAGACCAGAATCACCTTTATGTTCAGTCACTTCAATAGTTGACCAATCTGTAATGCCAAAAGGAATATTTTTAATGTCCATGAACGTTATCTTAACGCTTTAAGCTGTTTCATTAAATAACTCTCTACCTATCAGCATGCGCCGCACTTCTGTGGTACCTCCACCAATATCATAAAGTTTGGCATCCCTCAAAAAACGACCTGTAGGGTACTCATTTATATAGCCATTGCCCCCAAGACACTGCATGGCATCAAGTGCTGTTTGCACAGCAGCTTCAGAGGCAAACAAAAAGCAAGACGCCGCATCTTTACGCTTAACCCTCTTTTCATCACAGTCACGCCCAACCGCATACAGATAAGCTCGAGCTGCATTAAGCCTTGTGTACATATCAGCAACTTTGCCTTGCATAAGTTGAAACTCACCAATAGCTTTACCAAACTGCTTGCGTTCATGAATATAAGGCATAACGGTATCCATGCAAGCCTGCATAATACCCACCGAACCAGCCGCCAAAATGACCCGCTCATAATCAAGTCCGCTCATTAAGACCTTAACACCAGCATGAAGCTCACCCAAGATATTCTCTTCAGGCACAACACAATTCTCAAAGACAAGCTCACCTGTACTCGAGCCTCTCATGCCAAATTTATCTAGCTTCTGGGCAGTTGAGAAGCCTGCGGTGGTGGTTTCAACAATAAATGCTGTTATACCTTTGCTGCCTGCTGTTGGCTTGGTTTTAGCGTAAACAATGACAAGGTCAGCTTCGGGGCCGTTGGTAATCCACATTTTAGAGCCGTTAAGAACATAGTTTTTAGTTTGTTTCTCGGCGCGCATGCTCATGCCTACAACATCTGACCCTGCCCCCGGTTCACTCATGGCTAAAGCCCCCAAATGCTCACCGCTAATGAGTTTAGGTAAGTACTTTTGTTTTTGGGCTTCGCTGCCGTTTAATTGCAGTTGATTGACACAAAGATTACTGTGCGCCACATAACTTAAACCCAAAGAGCCACTAGCTCTACTTATTTCTTCCATAGCCATAATATGCGCAAGGTAGCCCATGTTTGCGCCCCCATAAGCTTCAGCTACTGTAATGCCTAAAAGCCCTAACTTACCTAGCTCTAACCAGATGTCTTTAGGTATAAAGCCAAGCGCATCTATTTCTTCAGCGCGGGGTTTTATTTTTTCTTTCGCGTAACGCTTAACAGTGTCTTTTAGCATGTCAAGCATGTCTTGAGAGATGCTGAAAGGTTTTTCTAAAGTAGCACTCATGGGGATCTCCTTTATTGCAAGAAAGCTGCGACTTGATGAAACTTCGTTATGTTTATAGGATGCTCTGAAGGTTAAAAAAAGATACTTAAGGTTAACTGTAAGGATGTTAAAAAAGCTCGAGTTCTTAGGAGTTTAGAGTAGCAAGTTTGCGTTTCAAGCTTTAGTGTTGTACCTGTGTACAAAACACAAATAAGCCAAAGTGAAATCATAAACATCAGGACGCTTTAAGCTACCGCCCTAAGCAAATAAAGCGCTGATCAGTTTATTACGTTTCAGCATCTTGCTCACGACAGACAGCTTTAACGGTAAACTCTTAGCGTGACGCTAGCTCAAACTGTTATGCCTTTTTTTATGCCTACACCCTTTAAGGTAAAAGCTGACCTTTACAAAATGGGTATAAACCTCACGGGAAAAAATGAAACAAGCCTTTTTCAACTCGATGACAGCTACCCTAAATTCATAACAGCAAAACTCGAGCAGCTCAAACAAAACCCTAAGCATGCACGCTGCTATGTTCAAGATGACCTCAATAACCTAGAAGACTGCCTATGGCAACTTGCACGCCTCATTGCAGAAGACCAAACAGAGTACTTCGACTTTCAAGAAACACGCTTAAACTCTAAACTACTAGGCTTAAGTCTAGATAAAAAACATGGCCTAGGACTCGAGTTTAGCCCTGCTTTATTTCCTGACTTAGCTGCCGAAGTTCATAAGCATTTAGAAAACTTAAACCCTTTTGAACAACTATGCGATTTTCTAGCTTTATGCGTACAAGAAGACCTCGTCATAATGCATAAAATGGGAGATGCTCCCACAGCTGACAGGGCCGAGTGCTTGTTGGTGAGCTTACCTAGCCACTGGGACCCAAAAGAAAAGTGCGGGCTTGATTTTGGTGCCATTCATAAACCAGTCGCAGACAATGCAGCCCTTATGAAAGCGCAAAATAATATGCTTAAAGCCATGACCCAAAAAGGACCCTTTGTACGCTACAACTGGAGTTTAGCTAGCACACCCTTACTGGCGCAAAACCCTGTATTTTTACCCAGAGAACCCCGATTGGTCAGTCTAGCAGAAAGCAAAGAGAGTGAAAGCCTAATTGACTTACTCCAGTTTAGAATGGAACGCCAAACCATGCAGGCCTTTCCAAGCTTAAATAGAAGCTTGTTTGCCATTCGTATATACCAAGAACCCTTACGTGAAACACTAAAAAACCCAAACCAAAAACAAAAGTTAAAAGAAACCATTTTGACTATGTCAGAGGGCATGCTTAATTACAAAGGCATAAACAGATACAAAGAGACCTTACTCAAAGCACTTGAGTAATACCAAGTCCGAAAAGGTACTTCATAAACTCTTACAGAGTTGATTACGTCCCAATCGTACTTGGTATTGTGTCGACGATCCAAGATCGCGTTTACTTTATTAATAAAGTAAACGCGATCTAGTATAAGCTTATAGAAGTGAATGGGTATGGGTTTATTACCAGACTCTGCTATT
>CAYGTA010000538.1:0-3113 GCA_964352605.1 uncultured bacterium
AAGCAGGGCAAAAGGTACTCATTAATGGTGGATCAGGCGGTGTTGGATCGTTTGCAGTGCAGATTGCCAAAACCCTCAGGGCTGAAGTAACAGCTGTATGTAGTACAAGCAAAATGGATATGGTGCGTTCTCTTGGTGCAGATCATGTGATTGATTACAAAAAAGAAAACTTTGCAGACAGTGGTAAGCAGTATGACCTGATTTTAGGCGTAGGTGGCTATTATTCACTAGCTGACTACAAACGCGCCTTAAAACCTAATGGGGTTTATGTCATGACAGGCGGAGAAACCAAGCAAATGTTTGAAGCCATGTTTTTAGGCTCTTTCATGTCGATGACCAGTAGTAAAAAGATAATCAACTTTATTCAGAAGATCAGCAAGCAAGACTTACTGTTTTTAAAAGACTTGCTTGAGCAAGGTAAGGTAAGCCCCATGATAGATAAAAGCTATTCCTTAGAGGATGCTCCTGATGCAATTCGACATCTTGAAGCTGGCACAGTTAAAGGGAAAATAGTTATTTCTATTTCTAAACCAGACACATGCATGACGGATGATGCCAGCAAAGCAAGCTACAAAAGTTACTTGCAAAGTAACCCCAAAGCTTCAAACACAGCTTTCGTCGCAAGATAAGTAGACGGCAAATTTAATGAAGAATGTAATTACACCACTTTATAAATCAACTGAAACTAAGAAAGAAATCTTAGCGCTTTATGACGCCAAGCTTAATGAGCTAAATATAGACTACAAGTCAATAGCTTTGGAAACTCAGTTTGGTCAAACTAACGTTATTGTGACCGGAAGTCCATCCAAAGCACCGCTGGTACTTGTTCATGGTTCAAACGGTTGCGCCCCTATCGCGCTAGATGTTTACCCAAGCTTAGCTAAGCATTATCAGGTTTTCGCGGTAGATGTCATTGCGCAACCCAATAGGAGTTCTGAAACTCGACCAAGCATGAAAGACGCCTCTTACGGAATCTGGATGAATGAAGTCATATCTGCTTTAGAGCTTAGCGACGTGACGCTGGTGGGTTTTTCGCTGGGTGGTTTCATAATTTGGAAAACGCTTGCCTATGATGAGTCAAGCATAAAAGAAGCCTTTTTGATTGCACCTGTAGGCATTGTAAATGGTAATCCTCTTAAAGCCATGCTTAAGATGTTTTTTCCTATGAAGCGCTTTATGCGTACACAAAATGCAAAGGATTTGGACAGTGTTATAGATGCCCTCTTTTCAGAGCGAGATGATTTTGCACCTGAGTTTCTAGCTAAAGTCATCCCTAACTTTGATCTAGATTTTACACCCATTCCTAGTATTACTGAAAAAGAAGCCAGGCATATCTCTACACCATTAACCATGATAGCTGCTGAACACGATGTACTAGGGCCAGGTAAAAAGCTTTTACAACGTAGTAAGAATATATTCCCTAGCTTAAAACAAGCCATCCTACTTGAAGACTCAAAGCATGTTCAAAGCCTGGAAGATAATAAAAGGATTGAGGATCTAATTATTGAGGGTGCAATCGCTTAACACAAGCCATATAAACTCTGAAGCATGACCCCTAGAAAAGATAAAGAGGTAATCTCAAATGCCTAGAAAGAAGCGAGTCGTCCAAACACTCCGAATCATTATGCCTATCATTGGTATAATTTGCGCCATTGTATTGGCACCTTGGGACGGAATATGGGCTTGGATTACACCCTTACCCAATACGGTTCAAGAACAAGTTAATAACGCAATAGGTCACGGTTTAGATGGGATTATTGTGTACGTAGATGAAGCAGGTAAAGCACCTGCATTTTATACAGCTGGCTGGAAGAACCAAGAGAACAAAATTCCAGCTGATCCTGAATCATTATTCAAGATTGCCAGTATTAACAAGTTATATGTCGCTGTTGCAGTTACCAAACTAGTGAATGAACAACGCTTGTCGCTAGATGATACGCTCGCAAGTCATTTACCAGAATATATTGAAAGAATAGAGAACGCACAACGCATCACCTTAAGACTCATGTTGCAACACCGAAGTGGCATTCCAAATTGGGCTGATCATCCTGAATATCCTTGGGGCGACCCACCCCAAAGCGCTAACGAAGTACTCGAGTATGCCTTAGATTTACCTGCTGACTTTGAGCCAGATGAAAGTTATGGTTATTCAAATACTAATTATTTTCTGCTTGCCGAAATCATGGACAAAGTGTTGGGATATAGCCATTTCCAATATATCAAAGATGAAATTTTGCTACCCCTTAACTTAGAAAATACGTTCAGGTCGCTTCTCGAAGTTAATCTAGATGATGTGGCTAGTGGCTATTTTGTGGGTTATGAGTCTGACCTAAAGGATAGGTATTACGGCTCAATGATAGCTACAGCTGAAGACGTAGGTATTTTCATAAGGGCATTAAATGATGGCTCTTTACTCAGCGATAAAGAACAAGCTATTTATTCCTCAGTTTATGACTATGGACACTCCGGTTTGTTACCCGGTTATTACAGCATAGCTAAGTACTATAGTAAGAGTGATACGGTGGTTGTTCAGTTTGTAAATACAACGGGTGGAACCCCAATAGCACCTCTTGTAGATGTAGGTGGTGGAACCAAAGTCCTGGTATCAAATGTTGTTTTCAACCGTATTGTTCGGATTTTAAGTAGGCAGTAGTAGCTAAATAAAGAAGCTGCGCAACCCCATAAAGCAACCTAAATTGATTATCCTTAAATTATGCCTCACTCTTTCCAGAAACTAACAAAGCATATTCACTGGTTCACGCCAGACAGCGCAACAGATAGACCCATTCTAGGCTTAATCACTGGTGACGATAAAAGCCTCATGATTGACGCTGGAGCATCAGTTAAACATACAAACGAGTTTTTAGAAGTCGTGAAGCAATCTGGCTTGCCTGCGCCAACTTACTGCGTGTTGACCCACTGGCATTGGGATCATAGTTTTGGTGCACAAGCACTTGATATTCCGCTAATTGCACACAAAAAAACAGCAGAAGCCCTTAAGATTCAAGCAGGCTACTTGTTTTCAGATACCGCTTTAGATGAGCGAGTTGAGCAGGGCTTAGAAATTGCGTTTTGTCGTGATTACATGAAACTCGAAATGAACGCATCAGAAC
>CAYGTA010000539.1:0-3108 GCA_964352605.1 uncultured bacterium
GGTATAAGCAGCAAAGGTATTGACCTAGAAGTTTTGATACTCGAGTGACGGTTTGTTGAGGGATTAGGAATACTAACTCAACACTTTATTTGACGTCAAATATTTCTCCGAAACCGCTTAGAAAACCGGTTAGAAAACCGGTTTATTTGACGTCAAATATTTTCGTAAAATGTTTAATTAGATCGCTTTGAAACATACTTTATTTGACGTCAAATATCTACCCTCAGACAGCTAGTTCTTGCAGTTCCAAGAAACATTACACCCTTGACTGAGTTGGTTTGTTTTTACTCCCCTAGGATTCAGATACATCATGTTCAATGGTCGCATGAATGGTTTGCATCATCAAATCCTTCGTGAAAATGCTATTCAAATAGCTACAAATAGACTTTATTTGACGTCAAATAATTTGCTTAAACTTTTCTGCAGTAAGTGGAAAAGCACTGTTTATTTGACGTCAAATATTTTTGTCAAATGTCTAAAAATGACACCTTAATGCAGCTTTTATTTGACGTCAAATAATCTAGTCGCCTAAAAGAATATTCATTTGATCACGAGCTTCACGCAGGGCCGCAAGATCATCCTCACTAAACTCCGCACTTTTAACTTTAGCTTGCCCTAAATACTTTGATAAGCTTTTAGCACTACTCACAATCAAAGTGTTTACAGGCTTACTTTCTTTAGCCTTTGCTTTTGCTTTCTTTGCAGTACTTTTTAGTTTAGATTCATCTTTAAGCTTGCGGATATCACGAACGGTAAGCCCGTAATCCTTAACATCCTGCCAAACCTCAACCGGATTATCATTACGCGCAATCTCAATAAGAAGAGAACGCGTTACCCGAGGGTGCTTACGAGCATCCTCACGAACCCCTTCAGGCAAAGAATTAATACTTAAAGATTGACTAACCGCCACTTGCGATTTACCAATAATTTTACCTAGTTCATCTTGAGAGTAACCATGACGATCCATGATGTTACGCAAACTCTCAGCCTCTTCAATAGGATCAAGATCTTCACGCTGCAAATTTTCAATAAGGGCAAGCTCATCACGATTACCCGCCGTCAAAATAGCGTAAATAGTTTCACGCTTTAAAATCTGATGCGCTTTGAAGCGTCGCTCACCCGCCACAATAATGAACTTATCTTTCTCTTCAGGATTAGCCATGACCGTAATGGGTTGCTGTAACCCAAAACGCTCAATAGACTTAGCTAAATTCTCTAACTCAGCTTCATTAAAGGTTTTTCGAGGTTGATCAGGATTAGGGGAGAGATCTTCAAGCCTAACTTCAAAGATACGTGGTAAGTCACCACTAGGCCCAAACAACAAGTCTTTTTTATCTTTTAACTTCGAGCTAAACGAAGGCTTCTTTTTCATAGCTTTATCCATACTGACTAATCAAGTAAGTAGCAAGTTCACGGTAAGCCTGAACGCCCGCAAGTTCAGGGTAGCGCTCAACTGCTGAAACTTGCTCATGGGCAGCTTTATCAAAGTTAGTAGAGCGATCAATAGGTGCAAAAACTTTAATGTCAGGCTCAAGACCTTCACGTAACTCATTAAGGTAAAGCCGGTCTTGCTCAAAATTAGGATTATGAATAGTAGGCAACACACCAATGATTTTCAGAAACGGATTTACTTCACGCGTAACATCATAAATAGTAGGAAGTAGCAGCTCAATACCATGAACACTAATACGCTCAGTTTTAACTGGAATTAAAAGATAATCAGCAGCACCCATAGCGTTCACAGTTAACAGGGACAAGGTTGGTGCACAATCAATAAGCACGTAATCATAAGAATCCAACTGATCATTCAAACGCTTTTTTAAGACCGAACCAGGGCTGTAGCTATCACGTAAAATAATATCTGCTTGTGCCAAACGAATTGTTGAAGGCACAAACGCCGGATGATCACTACTAGCAGGAAGTAAAACTTCTGCTAAGTCTTTTTCACCCTTAAGCAAGTTGTAAACTGTTTTGCCAGCATGATCTAAATCAACTGAGTCAAAACCGTAGTAATCCGTGAGGCTAGCTTGCGGATCAAAATCAATACAAGCAACCTTTTTTCCTTCATCGCTCAAAGCTCGAGCTAAGTTAATGACTGTCGTTGTCTTAGCGACGCCACCTTTTTGATTAACGACAGCAATGGTTTTCGTCATGGCTTTATTATCACATGAAACGCCATAAAAACCTAAGTTTATTTGACGTCAAATAAAACAGGGGAGAGGATTCAAACAAACCGTCACTGAGAGGGTATAGAATAATTTAGAACTCCATAGTTTTAAGTGATTTGTTTCTAAAGTAAGTAATGCATTGTACTTAGTCCAGTGCTTAGTCTATAATAACTTATGGCGAATCCCGTGAATATACATGAAGCCAAAACACATTTCTCTAAATTACTCGAGCGAGTAGCTTTAGGTGAAGAGATCATAATTGCTCGTTCAGGTGAACCCATTGCCAAGTTAAGCCCCTTAACTCAGACGAAAACAAGAACACCCGGTGGCGCAGAAGGCTTGAATGTACCTGAAGGTTTCTTTGAAGCGTTACCAGAAGATATCTTAAAGCATTTTAAGTGAATTACCTTTTAGATACCCACACGTTTTTATGGTGGTGTGCAGCTGATAAGCAGTTATCAAATACGGCCATCAACCTTATTTCTGACGCAAAGAATCGTGTTTTTGTAAGTGCCGTGAGCGGCTGGGAGATTGCCATTAAATCACGTTTAGGTAAATTACCTTTACCTGATAAGCCTGATGTATTTATGGCAAACATGCTTAAGCATCATTCATTTGAAGTTTTAGAGATAAGTATGAGTCACGCAGTTGCTGAGTATGACTTAGAAAGCCATCATAGTGACCCGTTTGACAGATTACTAATTGTACAAACAAAACTTGAAGGCTTAACGCTCATTTCTAATGATGGATTAATAGCAAAGTATAACGTTGCTACGGTTTGGTGACTCGCCGTAGGTACATGCATAGTAATAGGTTCACCGTAAATGCCTAAAAAGAACCTTAAGTGGGAAGAGTGGCAGCTTAAAACGCCAGCTCATAGTTTAATTTCATACCAAGTCCGATAATACGCTTAATAAACTCTAAAGAGATTTATACGCTC
>CAYGTA010000540.1:0-3092 GCA_964352605.1 uncultured bacterium
CTTCTGCTTTTCAAAGGCTTTGTGCAGTGGCTAGCTAGCAAATTTGGGTTCGCCACCAATATCAACTATCGTAAGAGCCATCGAATTTAAAGTTATCCGAGAAGCTTATTTAAAAGCAACCGAGTACCTAATTTAGGCAGTCGAGAAGCCAATTTAAACAAAGCGAGAGCTTATTTAGCGACCCGAGAAATCAATAGTGACATCGTTAGGTCGGAGGCTAACGATGTCAAGAAAACGGGTAAGCATGCGAAAGATTCGCGAAGTCTTAAGATTAAAGTGGCAATTGCATATAGGGGATCATCAGATAGCGGAAAGCTGCCGCATAAGTAGAAGCACCGTTTGGTAATATATTCGCCGAGCTGAAGAAGCCAAGCTTAGCTGGCCTTTGCCAGATGATTTGGATGATGCAGAGTTAGAAGCCAAGTTATTTGCTGGCAATCAAGTTAAGCATCAGCTGCGTCCAGAACCAGACTGGGACACCATTTATTCCGAGAGTAAAAAGAAGGGCGTCACCTTATTACTATTGTGGCGTGAATATATCCAAACTCATCCCTTGGGTCATGGCTATGTGAACTTCACGATCAAGTTCAGAGACTGGAAAAAGCGCAACAAAATAACAGAAGTCAGTATGCGCCAGGACTATAAAGCAGGTGAGAAATGCTTTGTTGACTATGCAGGCATGACCATTGACATTGTCGATCCCTCCACAGGTGAAGTTAAAGAAGCACAAATGTTCGTTGGGACTCTGGGTGCAAGCAACTATAGTTTTGCAGAAGCCACTTGGACGCAAAATCTAGAAGATTGGCTAGGCTCACATCGTCGAATGCTGGAATATTTTGATGGTGTGCCAGAAATAATTGTGCCAGATAATTTAAAAACAGGCATTCGGAAAGCTTGTTACTTTGAGCCTGATATCAATAGGTCCTATCTGGAATTTGCTGAGCACTATGGTTTAGCTATCATTCCCACCCGAGTAAGGAAACCCAAAGATAAAGCCAAAGTAGAAAAAGCGGTTCAAGATGTTGAGTACAGCATTCTTGCCCCCTTAAGAGATCGAACCTTCTTTAGCCTGGCTGAGGCAAATGAAGCTATTGCTAAATTGTTGAGCGCTTTTAATCAAAAGCCTTTTCAGAAATTGGCAGGCAGTCGAACGTCTTTATTTGAAGAGCTTGAAAAGCCAGTCCTTAACCCCTTGGCAGAAACTTTTAGAAGATGCTAGGCTCTCAAAAGCACTGGGCTAAATTCTTGGGGCATTACCTCTGTTCAAACGGGCTAAGTCCACCCACAGCTATTCTCGCTTAGGAAGCCCTTTTCTTTTAATTTGTCTCTTACTTAGCTTTCCTCCAAGCAATCCGAAAAAAAATCTAAATCATCTCTTGTCCTCTCGGTAATAGGAAGTCTAGATATCTGTTCTAAATTAAACCACCCAAAAGCTGCCCCCTCATTGAGCTGTATTTTAACTTCTGATTTTTTCATTTCAACGTAGTAAATAAATCTATATCGATTCGTCCTCAAATTTATATAAGACCGCAAGGGCAAGACAATTTTTGGAGAAAAAGATAATTCAGTTTCTTCATAAAACTCCCTAATGAATGTAGAGAGACTGTCATTACAATCAACTTCCTCATTTCCTCCCCCAAAGAAGGCCCATTTGTTGGGGTTCACAGCAGCTTTTGAATCCCGTCTATGAAGCAAAATCACTTTTTCATCTTTATCATAAACGAATCCCCCTGCAAAATAATACATCTCAACACCTTCCATAAATGCTCCTATCAAAAGAGATGAAAATCAAAAGTAATGACTAATAAAACACCTTCTGGCAATCCATTTTGCAATGAAATCTTTTGTCCAAAACCTTCGTAAAGGTGTTAAGAATGTTCCGACGTCGGAAATTTAAACCTTCGTAAAGAATTCACCTTCCACTAAATAGATGAGTATCTCTATTATCTACCAAAACAGCTTCACTCCTTACAGTTTCTTCGTACAATATATTCCATATGTTTGAGAAATCGCGACACTTGAATGGCGGAAGCAATATCAATTATCTAGGCACCCCTTAGTGGATGAGCTAGCATTACGAGATCAATTCCATTTTTTGCCTCCTTCAACAATCTGGGTTATAGCTGCTTCTATCAAATTGGGATGTTCTTTTAATAATCCAGCATGTGAAGTGTCAATTGTGATAGAGCTCCTAATATTTCCAACTAATTTTTTCCAAACAATCCGCTGGTGTGTTTTTTCAAGTTTGGAGTACAAATGTTCTGTACTAGAAATAATTGTCGCTTCACCTGGATATAGTGACGGATAATAATTCAACAGAGCCATAAAATTCTGTCTTCTTAATTTTATTAACTCTTTTAGCTGACCTTGATTTGCACTATCTAACCATTCTATTTGGAAGGCCACACCTTGGCGTTTTTTGAAGAAGTAATCAATTTGCTCATTCTCAGATAAGCTGGAAAAGTATTTAGGATTGCTATTTATACTTTTCCACACTTTTTTACTGAAAGCATAAGTCCAAAATAGTTGGTCAGCATGCTTTACGTTGTTGGCTCTAGGTAAGAAATTAGCGTCCAGAATAAGCAAGTGCGTTTTAAGTGAGTATTGATTGTATAATTGCCTCGCAATTTCGTAAGCGAGGAATCCCCCGAAAGACCAACCCGCAATAATCGTAGGGTCTTTTAACTCCTTACTGTCAAGCATTTTTATATAATTACTAGCTAAATCAGTCATGTTTTCTTTAGAATTGTCTGGAATCTCAAATAGTCGACCATTAATTGCTAAGGAACGTGTTTTATTTTCGATAATTTTCGATAATTTTTTGTATCGCCAGACAGAACCTCCAATTGGATGAACGAACAATACAACACTATCCTGTTTACTCTTATTTAAGTGGACAATCGAAGAGCTACTAGGGGGAAGATTCTCTGAAATAATCCGTGCTAGATTTGCAATGTCTTTATAGGTAAAGAAATGCATTACCTCAATTTTTGTGCCTAGTTTATTGTTGATTTCGGTTAGGAGTTTTAGTACATTTAGTGAGTCCCCACCAAGTTGAAAGAAGTTATCATGAATGCCTACTTTATCGATTC
>CAYGTA010000541.1:0-3088 GCA_964352605.1 uncultured bacterium
TTTTGTAAGTTTAACTCTACATTACCAATACAAAGGGGTAATTCAACCATTGAGGCACCTGAGTTGCCAAGCGCACTATGAATAATATCTGGTGAGTGAAGTGCTTGAAGAGAAATATCAGAAAGTCCTGTCGGAACAATTTGTCGCAAGCGAGCTAAGGCTTCAAAATAATTGACTTTATTCACAATTCAGAGTGGCATTGTCTTGAGTTATACCGCCCAGATTCAGGGGCGTTTAAGGAGCGACTAGTTAGGTTTGGCATAGTTTAAGTCCTTCTCTGAGCTGTTAAGTAGTACAATTCAGTATTTCATGTCGTAACTGGTTATGGGGTGGGAACAAGCGCATTCGTAACTTCTCCAAAAGACCATCCATCAAGGTGAGGAGGGTTTACACCGATTAGTCGTAAGATTCGAATAATCTGTTGGCGATGCGCTGTCGCATGATTGATGACTTGTGTAATGACAACCCAAGGCTCTATAAGAAAACCGTCTGTCGTTTGGACGTTTTCACTCAAATCAATCGAAGTGGCTTTTAGAAGAGTTAATATGCCTTCACCGCTTTGTGACGCTGATTGCTTTAATTCAGTTATTAGTAAAGAGGGTTGTTTTCGTTGTTCAGAAGGTAGCGTCAAAAGTGAGAGATAGTCATGCTGCGATGTTACAAGGTGAGTTAATGTGTGCCGAATGCTCCACTCAAATGCAGCTAAAGGTTTAGCGTCTAGTTGTTCGTCTGTGAGCTTAGCGCAGACATCTATAAGTTGGTCATTTGCCCAATTGTTATGTTCTATCAACTTAGCCAGAATATCCATCTTTCTATTTTAAGTCACTTCTGCCCTTTCGAATAGAGAGAAGTAGAATAAATAGTGCGTAACGCTTCAAGCTCAAGGGGTTGGAATCTTCAATAGTGTCAGGGGAAAAGATGCTACTAGTGCGGCACATTAAAGCTAAATACTCACTGTTTTACTTCTCAAAGTTCAAAGTGCTATTCGCTCATCGTAGTATAGAGGTGTATCAGTCTTGAATGATTCTGGAGGAAAAATGAAGATACTCGTAATTGGTGGTAATGGTGCTGTTGGTAATAAAATCAGTAGTCATTTCTCAAAAGAACATCACGTCATTATTGGTGGAAGAACATCTGGTGATGTGGTTGTTGATATAGCAGATAGTGACTCTATTAAAACTATGTTTGAAAGTCTTGGAACTGTGGATGCTGTTATTAGTATTGCTGGGGAAGCAAAGTGGGGAACATTTGAATCTTTAACAGAAGAGGATTTCTATGTTGGTATTAAAAGTAAACTTATGGGTCAAGTTAATTTGGTTCGAATAGGTAAAGACTATCTTACTAAAAAAGGGTCTTTTACCTTGACCACAGGAATTCTGGCAGATCATCCTGTTTTGTTAACAACAAGTGCCGCTATGGTGAATGGCGGTATTCATAGTTTTGTAAAAGCAGCTGCTTTAGAATTGCCTAATAATATTCGAATCAATGCGGTGTCTCCAGGACTTGTGGAAGATTCAGTGGACAGGTACAGCGAGTTTTTCCCAGGGCATAATCCTATCCCTATGAATAAAGTACTTAATTGCTATATTCGAAGTGTTTTAGGGTGGGAAAATGGCGAGGTTATTTCTATTTATGATAGAGCATAGCTGCAATGACGAGAAGTCATTTTGCCTAGCTAATTACTTTACTTCTTGTCTTTGCTGCAGTTTTGCTGTTAGCTCCTGATTTATAAGCTTGACCTTAATCTGATTATTCTTTTTGATTGGTGGTCAAAGGATTCTTGTTAATGCAGGTTGTGGAGGTAAGGGTTTTACCGAACTAATGACTTTAATTCTGAATAAATTTAAATGAAGGCAGAATAGCTACATATTTTCTAGCCATTTTCCAGCCACGAACTTCACACGAGATAATACTTGTTAAATCAAAATAATAACCTTACGCCAAGAAATGCTGTTCTAGACGGATAAACTAAGCTAGTATAAAATTTAGTAATATGACCTAACACGAGTTAGATTAGCCTTACATGTGGAATGTCAGAAGTTCGAGTCCCTCAAATCAACCTTAGGCTCTTCTTGGCTAAATCTTCAATTAGCCGAATGTGTTCATGCTAGTATGTTTAGGTGGCGGGGGGTCATTGCTAAAGATCCTGAAATGTTTCGAGTTTAAAAAGAACGCCCGTCACAGAATTTAGGCGATACATGACGCTTAATACATTAAAACAACTGCATGAAGCTCGCATGGTAGGGCAAGAAGCTTTTAATGAAACCTTGCAACAATTAGGCGGAGCTACAGAAGATAACATTGTTAGCTTGGCTCTCTCTGGCCTTAACCATAAAGATAAAAACACTCGAGTCTTGATGCTCCGGGTTCTTGCTTATTATCCGAGTGCTTCTTCTGCAGAAGGCATTCTTAAAGGTCTAAATGATAAAGAGCGACGGGTTAGACAAGTAGCTATACAAATAAGCAGATCGTTTTCTGAGTTTCCTGCTCTTACCAATTGCCTTTTTAAGATTATTCAAGATGAAAATGAGAAGTCAAAATTACGTCAACAAGCATTAGCAAGTTTAGCAGGCGTGGGTTCTGAGGGGCTTTCAAGTACAGCAGTAAGTGCATTGGCAAAGCTTTTTCAAGAAAAGCAGTATAGACAACAGATTTTACTTGCCCTAACGCAACTTGACCTAAATAAAAATGTAGAAAGCTTACTAAAAGATATTGCGAGGTCAGCTGATGAAACAGAAAAGAATAGCGCTCTTAAAGCCTTAGGTGGCTACAAAGTCATTAACCTTGGTTCTGTTGATGAGATTACTCGAGCTAGTCTTAGGCAAAATAATGAGCTTGCCTTTGGGTCGGTTTGGTATTGGGTGAAGCGATCTGATTATTGAAAAGCATGAAACGTTTGCAAAGTATATTGAAAGAGAAAAGCAAGTAGTCTTTTTTGAGCAAAGTAAAGCGTTCTTTTCTGGTATCGATGTTTTGTTGCAGTTCCATGAAACATTGCACCCTTGGCTGAGTTGGTTTGTTTTTACTCCCCCGGGTCGCACGAATGGTCTGATGGTGCAACCATTCGTGGAAATGCTATTGCTATTAG
>CAYGTA010000542.1:0-3084 GCA_964352605.1 uncultured bacterium
GTATTAGGCTAAAAAACCGCCCATTAGTATTTAAAGGTGTGCCTCACATTCTCTATCAAGACTCCCTTGATATTTCTAAAATACCTCGTATTACAGTTTAAGGCAATATAAGCGCTTCGTTAAACCAGTCTGGCAAGCGTCTTTGTTGACGTTTTATAAACATGGGAAAGTCAGCATCTAGTACATAGGTTACGGCGTAATCATCACTACTGCGCACACTTCGTCCGTAAGCTTGAACCACCGTTAGGCAGGTTCGCCAGTCGTACCATGCAGCGTCGCCTTCTTTGCGGCGTGCTACTTGCGGGTCACCTAAATAGGGGTAAGGAATTTTGCAAATAACTTGCCAGCGACTTAGGTCATCGGCAAGGTCAATACCTTCGGTCATGCTTGGAGTTAAGAGTACAGTTGGTTTTTTGCTTTTGATATGCTTTTCTAATGCGGCATCACGACCATCACTGCTGTAGTGCGTAATGATTCTTGATTGATATTTTTTGGGTAGGTGCTTAGCTATATGGCTTGATATTTTGTAAGAGTGCGCATGAATAACGCCTTTGTCGTGTGGGTGTGCTTCGCAAAGTTCAGCGATTTCTTGTACTAACTTTGGCAAGTCTTTTTCTATGTAATGCCTTGTTAACCGTGCAGTTGGTTTAACAAAAATGGGTCTATTTTCTGCTGGAAAGTCAGACTGAACGGTTATAACTTCGGCTTCTTCAGGGTTAATGCCTAAGCCTCGAAGGTAGGTGGGGGCATCTAAAATGGTGGCTGAAAGCATGAGTACTTTATCAGCAAAGTCAAACAGTAAATGCTGCGCAAAGGCTGATACTTTTACGGGTTTAAAACTAATCCAAGACCCATCACTATTGCGACCTTTTTCTACAACCCAGTCAATGTTATCTTCATAACGACTTGCTTTTAGAAGCTCTAGGCGTTTCATTTGGTTATCTAGGGTTTGTTTGTTCTTCATGAAATCTAAGGCTAGGTCAGCTGTTAGGTTATCTTTTTTTAGTCTTTGTTCTATTTCTTTGCTTCGGCCAGATATAAGAGGCATTATATCTTCTGCAAAATCAAAGTAAGACAAGTCATCTAGTGCGCTAGGAATAACTTCTGGAATGCCGACTCTCGCGAGTACAACGTCAGAAAGCGTGACTTGAATGAAGCTCATTAGAGACGCTTCTGCGTTATGCGCTTCGTCTAGCACAAGCAGGTCACGAGGTTGAAAGCCACCTGAGTAATTGAGTTCTGCTAAGTAGTAAGCGTAATTCATGAGTGCACTACTTGCTGCTATGGCGGTATCTTTAGCATTGAAGTAGGGGCAGTCATCACATTCAGGAAATTTTCGTCCTGTGATGCAGGGTGCCGAGGCAGCATGGGTGGGTGCCACTAAGCACTCGTAGTTGCTGCGGCCCTTCATAAGGGCTATATCTGGGAAGTCTTTTATGTACTGATCTTGCAATATCTTTTGTGCTGTTAATATGTAGGCACTGTCTGCTTCTCTTGCAAAGGTCACCGCAATGGCACTTTTACCTGAACCTGTTGGCGCTTCAATAATGACAAAACGCTTGCCTTTTTCAAAAGCTGCTTTGGCTTTATCTATGGCTTCTTTTTGGCCTTGCCGGTAAGATTTAAAGGGAAACGCATTCACGTTTATAAGGCTAACACTATAGCTATTCATAAAGCGCTATTGGGCTTGCATTATTTATTTTTACATTTCTCTTGAAGCCTTGGGTTAACACTGTAACAGTTCTGTAAGAAACTTGTCATAAAGCATCTTTTAGTATGTGTCTAGATTAATGGTTTGTCCAAACATCATCTTTTACATCATCGCTCAGGAGGCACCATGATTACCCGCAAATCCCTCACTCTACTTAGTCTTAGTTTGACTGCATTTATTTTAAGCGCATGTTCACTTACTGAATCACCCGCTATAGAAAAAGATTTTGCTTATGTCGCATCACTTTCAATTGATGAGACACAGACGGTTGCGTCACTTGAAGCAATGTATGGCGGTAAAGTACTTATGCATCAAGCTGCATCTGGTCTTGCCATTATGGGCTTTAATCAAGAAGAAGGCGAACTTTCAACCTTATCTGTTGAAGACAACGCTGACCTAGTTTCACCTGAAGCACACGCAAACGGTAAATCAGCTTGGGCTAACGGCAACTCAGCTTGGGCTAATGGAAATTCAGCTTGGGCAAATGGCAACTCTGCATGGGCAAGTGGTGTAGGTGGTGAAACCATACTTGAAGAAGGTCGCGATGTTTTAGACCTTATGAGCATGACAGAAGCACTACAAGCAGCCTCTAACTTTGGTGCAGGCGTGAAAGTTGCTGTTATTGACACAGGCTTTGACCTTGACCACATCATCTTCTCTTACAATCTTGCACCTGAAAATGAGTGGAAAGACTTCGTAGACGATGATAACTACCCAAATGACGACCCTAAAAACAAAGGTAACAAAGGCAAAATGTACGGTCATGGTACAGCTGTTGGTGGCATTATTGCTCAAATAGCACCTAGCGCCACCTTACTACCCATTCGTGTACTCAACTCAGACGGTGCTGGACAAGTATCTGACATTGTGCTCGCCATTGACTGGGCTGTTCAGCATGGCGCAGATGTCATTAACTTATCTTTAGGTACAAATGCTGACCTTTTAACCATGAAAAGCCTCATTGAATACGCAAGTTCTCAAAACGTTCATATGGTCATTGCTTCTGGTAATGCAGGTAAAAAAGGTATGGATTTTCCTTCAGCCTACGCAAGATTAGCAAGCAACCAAAACTTCGTTGTAAGTGTAGGCAGTACCGACAAAAACAAAAAACGCTCATCCTTTAGTAACTACGACACTGCCTTAGAGTTCCTAGCACCCGGTGAAAACATTGTAAGTGCCTACCCAGGTAACCAATTAGCTGCCTTTTCAGGTACTTCTTTCTCAACCCCAATTGTCTCAGGGCTCATAGCACTCGGCTTAGGTGAATTAGAGTCACCCCAAGAACTCCAAAGCTACCTATCAGGCGCTTCAGAAAGCGTAGCAGGCGCAGACAACGGTTACGGCCTACCAAACGCACTCGAGTTTATACAAGC
>CAYGTA010000543.1:0-3081 GCA_964352605.1 uncultured bacterium
GATCCTAGTGATGAAATACCTGACAATGACACGCCAATAGAGGACAACCCAGGAACCGCCCCTGAAGAAGACGAAGACCCAGCAGGCGATGACGATGACTGCGATAAGGTGACCTTTCCAAGTGGGGAAAGCCTTTGTATAGTAACTGATCAAGCTACCGACTCAGAAAATGATGAACACTGGGATGCTTTTGCTGATAGATTTGGCTTAACACCTGGTCCGCTGCTGGACTGCCGAGGTAAAGGCGACATTATGCTATCATCAAATTTTTCAGTACGCGAATTCAGCAAAGGTGGCGACTACGCCCGCATTGATCCAGAACTCATAAGAAAACTACAACTATTGCGAGATGATGTTGGCTCAATCTCAGTTAACTCAGGCTATCGCTCATGGGAATACAACAAAGAACTCTACCGCAGGCGAGGTCAAACACCTACAAAAAGCCCGCATACTCATGGAATAGCAGCAGATATCCAAGTTGCAGGCATGTCAGCAGAAGATCTAGCTAAGCGTGCCATTGACGCATTTGGTTGCAACATGGGAATAGGTCTTATTATGGGAGAAAGATCTATACATGTAGATACACGTTCAACTTGGAGCACATGGAATTACGGTGGCCAGGCTTCAATTGATGCTGAGGCTGAAGTCAGACGCTACAGGCACGAACAATGCTAAAACTTATGAGTAGTTTACAGATACAAATCATGACCAAACAAGAAGGTCAAACATGAGCGTGATAGAAATTAAAGAACCCAAAGACCTTCAAGACCTCACCACTGTTGAAACAGGTGACGCCTACACCTTTAAACTCCACCGCTTCCAAGTCCACTGGCTCGAGTTTGAAGATACACTCTTTCATCATGACAGTGCTGTTCTTATGCCAGACGGGTTAATTGATGGCGAAAATGAACAACACTCAGGTGGCCTAGATGTCATTTATGTTGCCTACAGCTATGCAAGAGATCATGCTGACCAACAACTCCTCATTGCGGGTCATACAGATACTAGTGGTGCAGATGCCTACAACGAAACGCTATCCCTCCTAAGAGCTGAAAATATTCTTCACGTCATGCTGGGTGATCAAGACGCATGGGTAGACAGTGTTCTACAAAAAAGCAAAGTAGAAGACTATCAGCAAATCCTTACTTGGGTTGCCTACCAAAAAGGCTGGCCCTGCGACCCACAAGGCATAGATAATGTAAGTGGAACAAATACACGCTCTGCCATAAGGAAATTCCAAGAATACTATAACCTAGAGTTTGACCAAGAGATCTCTGTCGATGGCGGAATAGGGCCAGAAACATGGGGCGCAATCTTTCAACTCTATATGGATTACCTTAAGTATTTAGCGAATACTGATGATGCCGGATTAGATGAACTAAGAAACCAGCTGAACTGGCTTTATGACGATCTAAAACGAGTTGGTTGCGGAGAATATCACCCAGTTGATCACCCAACATCCAATAACCGAAAAAGTCAAAGCAACAGACGCATAGAACTTTTGTTCTTTCCACCCGGTCAAGAACCCAAAAGTAAACCCGGCGATATATGTCATAGTGGAGGAAAAGCAGGCGCAAAAGACTGCCTACTTTACAATGGCTTAAGTGATTACGAACCCATACCCTACATACCCCCCCCACTAAGAGACAACTCAAAATACGATCAGATTCGCTGGTGGTACGAAATAGAGCCCGAAGAACCTACAGGTGTACAAGTTGTCTACTCAGACATGTACAGTGAAGAACAAGTCGGAATAGCCCTTCGAGAAGGTATAACAGTACAGCTCGAGTTACGTCAATTTGATTATAAAGAAGCCGTGATAGATTCTATTATTGCTATAGAGTTTGAACGAGAAGACCAAAAAGGAACATTTGTTAAACGTGATCTAGCTATCACCATGCAGATAAATAAGCTTGTTTATGTTGATTTGCCTTTTGACGTCTTAAAAGAAGTATTCGAAGAACTAGAAGGTGAATTACACAAGACATGGGTGCGCTGCCATATCCCTGAAACCAATAGTCATTCAGGAGGGCGCAAGTCGTCTCTGAATTTGGCTTTTCCTGCCTTACAACGCCCTTTGTACTTTTTGCCAGGTGTTATGGGATCAACCCTGTCCGTCATAAATCATAAGGGTGACTTAGAAGAAGCTTGGCCCGAAGTCTCTGTCTACGGGGACAAAGAAATTGACCTTTTGGTAAGCAAATCAGATGGTACTCCTCACAGAGAAGCTGTCCGTGAAGAGTTAAGGGTGCTGGATAATGTTTTTACTGAATGGTTGTCGGATATATATAGCTGTATTGAAAGAGTTGCTGAAGTACAAGAATCCTTTCCTGAAGTTTTTATAGATGCAGCGAAAGAAAAACGTTTAGAACCAGCCATCTATAAAGAGATACCCTATGATTGGCGCTTAAATATCAGCAAGAGTCATATAGATATTGCCCAAGAAATACGCGATCATTTTGATGGCATAGACCCTTCCGGAATGCCTTTTTTACACAATAAGATATCCATTGCAGGGCACAGCACAGGTGGTGTTATTATGCGAGGTTTTACGTACTCTAATAATGCCATAAAAGACATCATTGAGCACTTCTTTTTTATTAATGTTCCTCATTTAGGTGCACCGAAAGCCGAATACGTTTACTTTTCGGGTGATATGGAAATTCCTATTGTTGCAGTTGAAAGCTTCAGGCAAATGGGACCAGATATGCCCATCTTATATTTTCTAACGGCCTGTAGTCGCTATGGAACCGCTGTGGGTAGTGGAGTAGGAAATATGCGTAACGAAGACTGGACGCCTGCAGCAAGGCAACAACGTGTACAAGATGCCATTAATGCAGGCGCATATGACACAACCAAGATAGCTCTTTATGGTTACCCGCAGTATGCTACTGAAGGACCTTTAACCTACAACATGCCGCTTGCCCTTGCTGCTGATAAGCATTGTGAAGACTCAGCAGCAGCAGGACCCAATACACGCATTGAGAGTTTCGTATTTCATTCGGGTGGACTACCAACCATCTCATCAACGACATTGGAAGACACTACAGTCTTAGCTAATAAAACGCTTGTAGGAGATGG
>CAYGTA010000544.1:0-3061 GCA_964352605.1 uncultured bacterium
TAAGCCAAAGCCACTCAAAAAAGTTAAATAAGCATCCCACTGGAACCAATGTAATTTCTCAGGAATACTAGGCGGCGCAACCTTGTACTTTTGTAAATAGTAAAAACCACCCCCATGAACCGAATAGATATTACCCGCCAAATCTTCGGGTACACCCTCACGCTCTAAACTATTCTCAAGCCAAATAAAGTAAAAACTAGCCCCAATCCAAGCAATACCCACCACCACATGAAACCAACGCACCAACAAGCCAAGCCACTCGAGTACGTGACCTGATGTGCCTGTGACTTTAGCTATCACAATAATGGCTATGATACTTAAAAGGGAGGCAGCTATAAGATTCCACTTAAAATTCCAGCCTTCTTGACCTGCATACATGGCTTCTTTTTGTTCACTGTTTTGAGGCTTATGACTCACGAACCAAATCCTCTAATCTAAATTTACCTATTAAAGCAATTTGCGCCAAGGCAGTTTGATGCTCTTCTTCTAGATTGTTTTCTAAGCGCGACCGAAAAGCGTCTAAGATACTATGTTTAGTGTGACCTTTGACCGCTAAAATAAAAGGAAAGTTAAATTTTTGCTTATAACGGTTGTTTAAGTCATGGAACGCTTTATACTCTATTTCGCTTAAGCTGTTTAAGCCTGCGCCAGCTTGTTCTTTTGTTGACGCTTCTGTTAAGTCACCCGCCAAAGCAGTTTTGCCTGCCAAGTCAGGGTGGGCACGAATGAGCGCTAACTGCTTATCAAGCTCTGCTTGCGCTACACATGAAACCATAGCGCTATGCAAGTCATTAACTGTATTAAAAGGACGACTACTAAAGCTGCACGCTGCAACCCACGGGGAATGCTCAAATATGTCAGCTAGGGTAGCAACAAAGGGTTTACTATTCATTTGGTTGAGTTCAGTTAAAGAAACACGCATCATAGAGTATTATAGCTAAGCAAGAAGCAAAACAAACCAACTAAGTCTCACAAATCATCTAAACCTGCAGGTGGCCAACTACCCCCAAGCGCAAGCCACGCTTCTACCATATCAATAGGCACCTGAGCCATAAAACTAATCGCCTGATTATCTTGCGGATGTGGCAAAGTAAGCCGAAACGCATGCAACGCCTGACGATCAATAAGACTCGAGCTTTTTCCGTAGACCTCATCACCCAATATACTTGCACCCAAGTGCGCTAGATGCACTCTGATTTGATGTGTGCGCCCACTGTGGGGTTTGGCTTTAACCAGCACATAACCAGGAATACGCTGAATAACCCGAAAGTAGGTTTTGGCGTTTCTAGGGTTACTACCACCAATGGTCATTTTTTGCCTATTAACAGGGTGTCTGCCTATGGCTGCATCTAAATGAATATCTTCGTCTAGGGTTCCAACCGCAATAGCTATGTACTCTTTAACGGTAAGCCGTTTTTTAAAAGCAGAAGCCAAAGCGCGGTGAGCTTCATCATGCTTAGCTATTACCATAACGCCACTGGTATCTTTATCTAAACGATGCACAATGCCCGGGCGGTAATCTTCTTCTTTAGGGTCAAAATGCATATCTTTAGAAAGTTGCATGCGGCCTAACAAGGCGTTAACTACAGTACCTGTACGCACCGTAGATGTAGGGTGAGCAATTAGATTAGGAGGCTTATTAATGGCCGCCAAATACTCATCTTGATAAATAATATCTAAAGGAATATCTTCAGCTTCAACCATCATGGGTCTAGGAGGAGGCAGCATAACCGTAATAATTTCATTACCTTTTAATTTGGTGGCAGGCTTACCAATGGGCTGGCCATTAAGCTGCACATGACCTTCATCGACAAGATCTTTAGCATAGCTGCGAGATAAAGATAAAGACTGCGCAATGGCAACATCTAAACGTTCACCTGAAGGGGCTTCAAAAGTACGAAAATCTATAGAGTCGGCCACGTAGTTCTATTCTACAAGCAATTGCCATAAATCAGAGTTAGCATGCCTTTGCTTTACAATAAGCAGAGCTTAGAGAAGCAAAAAGGTAAACTGATAGAAATCAAATTAAGGAGCCTCAAAGATGAAAATTGCATTTATTGGTATGGGAACTATGGGAGCGCCCATGGCGCTAAATTTACTCAAGGCAGGGTATGAACTAAGCGTGCATAACCGTACGCGTGAAAGAGAAGAAGCGGTAGCAGCCCAAGGTGCAAAGCGTGCTGCGAGCCCTAAAGAAGCGGCTGAAGGCGCAGATATTGTCATTACTAATGTGAGTGACACGCCAGATGTAGAGGCAGTGGTACTGGGTGCTGAAGGCGCTATTCACGGCATGAAAGCTGGTAGCATGCTGATAGATGTAAGCACCATAAGCCCTATTGTTACCAAAGCCATTGCTGCAAAACTCGCTGAAAAAAAGATTGATATGCTTGACGCACCCGTATCGGGCGGTAGTGAAGGCGCTGAAAAAGGCACACTATCAATTATGGTAGGAGGCAAAGCAGATGTTCTTGCCAAAGCCATGCCAGTACTAGAAGCCATGGGCAAATCCATAACCCATGTAGGTGACATAGGTAGTGGGCAAGTCACCAAAGCTATTAACCAAACGATACTAGCAGGCATTTATAGCAGCGTGGCAGAAGGCATGGTACTCGGCATGGCGGCAGGGGTAGATATCTACGCAGCGCTTAAAGCCGTGAGTGGCGGCGCAGCAGGCTGCTGGGTACTCGATAACCGCGCTAAAAACATGATAGAAGATGACTACCCACTGGGCTTTAGAACCAAACTCTTCTTAAAAGACCTAGGTATAGCCCTAGAAACCTCAAAAGATTTAGGCGTAGCCATGCCCGTTGCAGCCTATGTAGAGCAGCTAGGCACAAGCATCGTAAAACGAGGTTACGGTGACGAAGATGTCTCAAACATAGCTCGAGTTGTTCGTGAGCAAGCAGGTTTGGGAGAAACTGCTGACTAAAGCAGCAACACTACATTTACTTTGCGGCCTACCCGGCGCAGGTAAAACAACCTTAGCCAAACAACTCGAGTGTGAAACAAAAGCAGTTCGTTTATGCCCAGATGAGTGGATCGTGCGTTTGCGTAGTTCTGA
>CAYGTA010000545.1:0-3059 GCA_964352605.1 uncultured bacterium
GCTTTGGGGACTACGCTCTGACTCACTCAGTCTTATGACACGATTAAATCAGTTTCGTATGAGTTGCTTTTCAGGTGGCAAACTGGCTACTTTCTGTGCCGTCAAAGCCTCACATGGGTAAAATGCAAATCTGTAAATACTCTAGGCTTTAGCTCTTTACAGCACCTGCAGTTAAGCCAGCAACAATCCTCTTTTGAAAAAGACTTGTCACTATAACAATAGGTAGCGTTACCAGCGTGGCTGCCGCCATTGTCTGACCAATCGGTGTGCCTAAAGACTCATAGGTAGTAATAGCCACAGGAACAGTGCTCCAATTAGGTTCTTGCAAAGTAAAAGTCAACGCAAACAAAAACTCATTCCAAGCAGCAATAAACACCAAAAGCCCAACACTCACCAAGGCAGGTCTAAGAAGAGGCAAAAGCACAAGGTAAAACATCTGCCCTGCCGATGCACCATCTATGCGTGCAGACTCAAATAATTCAGAAGGTAAACTCTCAATGAAATAAGTCAGTAGCCAAACAGCTAAAGGTAAGGAAAATATCATGTAAATACATATAAGTAAGCCAGAAGTAGGAATATTCAGCCAGAAAAACAAGTCATCTAGCCACCTAACAAACCTAAATACCGAAAACAAACCCGCTAAGAAAGAAATACTAGGAAAGGTCGTCATGGCAAGCATGACCAAAAGAAACGGCC
The DNA here is from genome assembly GCA_964352605.1 of uncultured bacterium. Classification (GTDB taxonomy): domain Bacteria; phylum Deinococcota; class Deinococci; order Deinococcales; family Trueperaceae; genus JAHEBB01. The sequence goes on from CAYGTA010000545.1 coordinate 697, forward strand.
TTTTAAAACGAAAACGAAACTTCGCAAGCGCAAACGCAGCCAAAGACCCAAAAAACAAACTAAAAAACGTCGTTAAACTCGCAATAACAAAACTACTCCGAATTGAACGTAGTAAATCTCTATTGTTAAAGACAGCCTGATAATTTTCAAAGGTCAAGCGCTTCGGATAAAAATGAATCGGAACACTAATATTATCCGCCTGAGACTGAAGAGAAAGAGAAAGCGCCCAATAAATAGGAAACAACAAATACGCCGCAATAAATAGAATAAGTGAGTAAAAAAAGAAGCTAAATAGTTTTTTACGAAATGGCGCCAAAAGTTTCATTCTCCCCAATACTCAGAAATACAGTAATTAAGCGTTCAAACAGCAAAACAATACCTAAAATGCACCCCAATCAAAGCGTACAGAGCAAAGCAAACATACCAAAGAATAAGCCAAAAAGTTGTCAACACTCGAGCCTTGAAGCAAACCCCAAAAAAGTTTTCAAAGTAAAAATATGCTAGTTTAATTCATGAACTCGAGTGATCATAGGCTTATTCAAGAAAAACATGCGCAACTTGATGTGTTACTCCCTAGCTTAGAAGCTGATGCGTGGCTGATTCCTTGTCGTGAGGAGAATGATAGGTCAGCTGCTTTGGTGGCTGGCTTTGACACGATTGGTGAAACTGTTTTGGTTTTTACTAAGACGGGTAAAAAAATTGCTGTTGTTACTGATTATGACAGGCATGACGCTTTAGCGGCTGGTGTTTATGATGAGGTTATCCCTTGCTCGAAGGGTTTTGCTGAGCCTTTGCGAGAGCTTATTAAGACGCATAACTTAAAGACATTTGCACTTAATTTTAGTGAAGATGACGCCCTGATGGATGGCTTGAGTTATGGTCTTTTGTTGAGACTTAAAAAACTACTTGAGATGCCTGATTTTGAGCAGCGTGTCGTATCTGCCACACCTATTTTAGAGCCTCTACGTTGTCAGAAAAGCCCTGAAGAAATAAGACGCATTCGTGAAGCTATCAAACTAACTGAACTTATATTTGCTGAACTAGACGCTTTTCTAAAACCCAACATGACAGAATTAGAAGTAACAGCGTTTATTAAAGAACGCCAACGCTTTTACGGCACCAGCCCTTCTTTTGGAGATGGTGCTAATGTTATGGCAGGTCGCTACGGCATTGGGCATCGCAGTGCAACAGATAAACCCATTACAACAGGTGACACGCTTTTAATTGATATGGGTTGCTTTTATGAAGGCTACACTTCAGACATTCAAAGAACGTACTTCATTTTAGGAAACGATACTAGCGTGCCTGCTGAAGTACAAAAACGCTTTGAGGTAGCCCAAGAAAGCATGCATAAAGCTATTGCGGCCATAAAAGCAGGCAAAAAAGGTTACGAAATTGACGCAATTGCAAGAAAACATCAAGAAAAAAACGGCATTACGCCTTACCCACATGCGCTAGGGCATCAAATTGGCAGAACCGTTCATGATGGCGGTAGCTTACTAGCCCCTATAGGTGCAAGATATGGCGAGCGTGGCAATGTGCCTTTAATGGAAAACGAAGTCTACACCGTTGAGCCCGTAATACACGGACAAACCGATGTCGACGGCTGCCCCATAGGCGTAGAGCAAGATGTGCTGGTAACTCAAACCGGAGCAGAGCTACTGTCAACACCACAAGAACAACTCATACTGATTAAGTGACTCTATTTGAATTTTCAACAGAAAAAAGTGTGCTTAACTGGTACCCACAAAATGACACGGTCATGGGGGGCGTATCAAACAGCCAAATGCAGTTTAAAAAAACAGGAATAGCCTGCTTCTCAGGAAACGTATCCCTAGAAAATAACGGTGGCTTTGCACAAGTAAAATACGACAAAACAAGCTTTAACCTAAATAACCATAAAGAACTCGAGCTTCGTGTTAAAGGTGATAACAAAATGTATCAGCTTCGTTTACAAACCGATGCTGAGCGTATTTCTTATGCGCAGTCTTTTTATGCCGCGAGTGACTGGACAAGCGTTAAGCTTGCTTTTGCCGGGTTTGAAGCTACGTTTCGTGGGAGAGATGTAGCAAATGCGCCAGCTTTGAATCTAGCTGACATTCGCACCATTAGTTTTTTACTTAGTGATAAACAAGAGGGTCATTTTGAGCTTTTGATTGACAATGTAAAAGCACTTTAGTGAATACCGCTAAGCGCGGCTATATAGCGTTTCGCTGAGCGTTTCACAGCATTCTTAGCATCTTCTTGCACCACACCACCAAATGCACCATATAGCTTTTCAAATGAAAAAGGCTCGAGTGTGTCAATTATGTGCTGTACTTTTTTGGCTGACAGGGGGATGCTGTTTGGGTAGCTGTACATGA
>CAYGTA010000546.1:0-3054 GCA_964352605.1 uncultured bacterium
AGATAACTTTAACTAAATGTGGGCTTATAAGCCTTTTAAGATTAAGGTGCTACAGTGTCTTAATCTTATAGCATTTCCACGAATGGTTGCACCATAAAACTATTCGTGCGACCATTGAACAAAAAAGTATCTGAATCCTAGGGGAGTACGCTCTGACTCACTCAGTCTTATGACACGATTAAATCAGTTTAGTATTATTGCCTATCGACAAAGAGGAACCTTATAGGGGTTTAAAGTTCAGATAAAAATTGCTCGATATCATCAATAATTTTCATGCTTTGCTTTTCAATCCGCGTCGATAGCTGAGCTAAGTTGCTAAAGTTAGGCTCATCAACTAGCGTAATCTCTACTATTGCATCAACACTCTTTGCTGATGGCGCATTTTGGTATTTACTCCAGCCGTTTTCTTCAAACATCTTGCAATACGCTGCTTGAATAGTTTTGTTGACGCCTAGCAGCCAGATTTCAAACTTGAAGTTTTCCTGATTAAATACAACTGCGATTTTTAACTTCCTATCCTTTATCGTTTTAGGTGTGAATGAAAAATAGCTCATATCCATGTAGCCAGAATAAATAGAGCTAGATACATGAAAATCAGGATGGCGCTTTTTTAAGTCTGTTTTCAGGCTCATAAGGTATTCCATTAAGCCTCTATAAGCTATTTGAATAACCCCCTCAGCTAGCTGCTTTCGGTACTCTTTCATTGAATCACCAAAGACCGTCATTATTTATATCCTCCTATTGCTTATCGCGAGTGATCAAAGAATATTACCTATTTTCAAAAAGTAAAAGAATTAACGATGGGTGTAACCTAAATAGGTATCTTCGAACCAAGCATCACTCAGCTTCCACTTTTAACTAAGGTTGGTGTAAAACTTAATTAGCATAAGGAAACGCAATGTCACAAGCAGGCTCGTCATTACCAACAGTATTCCAATCAACAAAATAGATTTCTCTGGGCGGACCACTGGCTGTCTTAGCTGATCCTTTAAGATGGCTAATAACAGATTCATAGGCTGCTAGTATGTCTGGTAAAATTACTTGAGATTTAGTGAGTCGGACATAAGCTTCATTGTGAGCAGGCTCAAGTCGGATACGCATCTCACCTTTAGGCTCTAGATTGCCATTAAAGGGCAGACAAATTTCTACAGGCCCATCTGAATCTATATTGACTTCACCGTGATAGACCACAAACGGAACACCGCTAATTTGTTGACCTGACTCAGTGATATAGCTATATAATTCGCCTAATGAGTTACTTATAAATTTTTGTGCTTCCCCAGAGTTGACATGCTTCTGCATTGTCGCTACTTTTTGCTCAGCGACATCACGAGTTTTTACCTCAAACACAGTTTCTCCTTTACCTTCGAGATAGATTTCAAGAAAGTGAACGAGCTTTCGTTTCACACGCAGCTCTTTTTCGACCCCTTGCCAGTAATACATGATGGCTTTACTAAGCTCTTTATTTTGCAAGCTAAGTATCTCGGCAATTTGGTTCAAGGGCATCTCGAGCTGCCTGAGTAAACCTATGAGCTTAGCTTTCTTTACTTGCTCTAAGCTGTAGTAACGGTATCCATTTTGTTCGTTAACAAGAGCAGGAGGTAACAAGTCCATCGTGTCATAAAGTCGTAAGGCTTTATGACTAAGGCGAGTTTGCTTTGCAAACACACCTGTAGTCATGAGATCTTTATCTGATGTTAATTCGTTCACAAGCTTAGTATTAAGGCTGCCCTAAGGGCAAGGTCAAGCCTGTGCAAAAATACTCAATGCACATAACGTCTAAATTTATGGGTGCTGACTGGCAGATAAGCTAAAAACATACTTCAACTCCTTTTTGCATTTGCAGCTAAACGAGTCGTCGTCCGCTTGCAATGATTATTTATGTAACACCTACATTCGATAGCAACCTAGTCAAACTTTTAGTCTGGACTGGCTTTGTAACGGCTTATTGTATTACTAAGCCATTAAAAAAAGCCCATATCTCCTCGGCCATTTCAATATCACCATTTTGATTGCCTACAATTGCTTTATATATGTTGCTGTATCGTTCTGCAATACTGGGTTCAGTGTGTCCACCGCCCAAAACCCTGTAAAGCACAACCTCCGAGTTGTTGATGCCATTTTGATAATTGTATTTAGATATTGAGCTGCCATCATTAGTATCGGTATCGGGTATTTCCGTTACTATCGGGGTAGTCTCTGTTTGATTTCTGCTTGCCCAATAGCTAGTGGTTGCTTCGCTTGAGAATACTTCACCCCGATTAGATGCTATTTGGCCACCCTCAAAGGGCAGTAAGGGATCGTTAGTTCCATTCATTATCAATATGGATATTGGACTATTGGAATCAGAGCATTTTGACTGAGCCGAATTTGCTGCGACTATTACACCAATGGCGGCTAATTTCTCAGGAATTTCTTGGGCAAGCCGTAAGACCATATGACCGCCATTAGAGGTGCCGACGGCAAATACCTTGGGTAGTTTTGATAAATAGTTGTCTGAAATGTGATTAATCAACTCGCTTACAAAGAGCACATCATTTGAACTTGGATTGCCTTGTGCATCACTACGGCAATCATTCCAGCCGCGTTTGTTATTTGAACCCAAAGAGCCATTCGGGATTGCCAAAATTAGATTTTCACGCTGAGCAACATTCAACCAAAGTTTGTAGGGTGTTTTAATACCGGTTAGACCCATAAGCTGATCGCTGCTACCACCATGACCATGTAGTAGAACTACCACGCGGGCAGTCGCAGGATTAGCGGGTAGATACAAATGATATTGTCTACTGATACCTGCTATGTTAATAGACTGATCTTTCAGCAAACCCGTTTTGACAACGACATTGTTGCTTCTACAACTCACAATCATGTAGATTGAAATCAATAATATGAAAGTGATTCTCATGACGTTACCAACCGTACCGCAGTTTTACCGATTGCGACAACCTAGCTACGAATGTATATACGGTTAAAGAGAAAGGGGACGTGCGAAAGTACCCTAATACCAAGTCCGAAAAGGTACTTCATAAACTCTTACAGAGTTGATTACGTTCC
>CAYGTA010000547.1:0-3051 GCA_964352605.1 uncultured bacterium
TGAGTGAAGATGTTGAGCGTCTGCTAGAAATCATGCAGCAAGACTACCCAGCGCTTGATTACGCTGAAATTCTTAAACTAAGCCTTTTTTAGCTTTATCGTAAACGTGAAAAAGAAAACCGCCAAGCTTGGATAGATAGTCTACCACCATGGAATTAACTTTTATCCCGATAGGAAGTCATTACCCTAGTAATGTGATAACATGAGTACATGACAATAGCTGAGTCAAAACTAACCTCTCAAGGTCAAATTAGTGTGCCTGCAAGTATACGTAAGAAGCTAGGATTAGCACCTGGATCAGTACTCGAATGGCTGGAGAATGCGGCTGGGGACATTGTAGTAAAGCGTAGTTCTAAGTTTAGTTCTGAAGATATTCATAAAGCCATTTTTAAAACACCTCCTGAGACTGTGAGTGTTGATGAGATGAATGAGGCCATCAAGTCACGCTTTAAAATTGTTAAGTGAAAGCTATTGATACGAACGTTTTGGTACGTTTAATTACAAGGGATGATGCTGTACAGGTTAAAAAAGCAGAAACTTTTGTGAAGCAGGGTGCTTGGGTGTCTCTCCTTGTATTAACTGAGTGTGTTTGGGTTTTAGAGGCTTCTTATAACCTTAAGAAGGATCAGATTATAATAGTTCTTGAGATGTTACTGCATCATGCTGAGTTAGTTCTGCAAGATTCCCAGACAGTTGAGGAAGCTTTAATTGCTTTTAAAAAGACTAAGAAAGTTGATTTTGCTGATCATCTTATTTTGGTAGGAGCTGTGAAGGCAGGTCATAGGCCTTTAGGTAGTTTTGATAAAGCATTGAACAAACTTGAGGGCGTAGAGAAACTTTAAGCCACCATGCTTAATAGTTACATACAATAATTGCGAAAATTCTTTGTTTGACTATTGTGCGCATGTAGCCTACCATAGCCACATATGGCAAACACAGCTACTCGCAGTAAAACTATTAGAGTTTCAATGAATGAAGATGTCGAACGTCTTCTAGAAATCATGAAGCAAGACTACCCAGCGCTTGATTACGCTGAGATTCTTAAACTTGGCCTTTCGGAGCTTTATAGAAAACGTGAAAAAGAAAACCGCCAAGCTTGGATAGATAGTTTACCAACCATGCAATTAACCGAAGAACAACAAATCGATTTAGCTGAAGCAATCAAAGAAGCTGATGAAAACCCTGGACAGATTATGACACCAGAAGAAATCCTCGCTGAAGCTCATTGTGATTAATACATTTAAATATGTATCTGTTTAATCAAAAACCACCCATTGCAGGTAAACTCAAAAAACTGCTTAAAAAAGGTAGGAAATTCCTTTTTTAATACGCTCGAGTGTTTGAGCAATGTCATAATTAACAGTTTTGTTTCCATCGGTAGAATAGATGGTTCAAAAGGGTATGACCTTTAAAGTTTGGTTAGTATAAATCAAGATGCAGTTTGAGTCGCTCATTGAGCTGCTCCAGTAGGCTTTCATTAAGGCTAGCAATGCGCTTACCTAATCTGCTTTTACTGACACTACGACTTAGTTCAACTTGTGCTTTTGAGTCTTCCTTAAGACCTGTTTGTTCTGCAGCTAAGAAAAGTTGAAAAGGGTAGATGCTTGTTATGTTACTTGTTAGTGGTACAACCATGACATTCGTGCCGTAGGTATTCGCTTGATTATTGGTTATGAGAATACTCGGTCTTATTTTATTAGCTTCTGACGGTCTAGCTGGATCAAAATCCACTAAGATGATATCGCCTCGTTTTAGATTCATAGTTAATCTGAGTCTAATCCGTCAGTTAAGGCTGCTGTATCCCAAAAGTCTTTATCAGGATTAGTCTGCCATTCTTCAGCATGGTTTTGGTAGGCGCGTGCCAACTCTTCTTCTCTTAGTTTTTCAAGGCCTTTAGTAAACACTTCACTTCTACTCACACCATAATCTTTTTGGTATTGATGAAGGAAGTCTGTCAGTTCACTAGGGATGCTTATGGAGAATTTGTTGGCAACACTCTTAGTCATACTTAACAGTAGCACCATTAGTAAGACTAAACAAGGTTACAACCCACCCAGCACCTTCTCATCAGGTAATTCATCAGCAAGCTTTGTCTTCTCACGATTACCCAGCACATCAGGCATGACTGCAGCTATAGCTTCTAACTCTGTTTCATCTGCATGCAAGTAAATACCCATGGTATCTAACCGAGCATGACCAAGGGCATCTCTAAGGGCATGAAGTTTAGCGCCACCTCTAACCGCTTCAGTGGCAAAGGTATGACGTAGTTTGTGCGGATGTACGCCTTTTTGAATATGCGCTAGATTGCCGTAGCGTTTTAATAGCTTTCTAACACCCGCTGGGGATAAGCGTTTACCAAACCTAGCACCTGAAGGAATAATCCAAATAGCATCACGATCAGAAGCAGGCGGTAAGTCAGGTAGGAGTTGCTTTCTGTAACGCAACCACTGATGAAGTGCTGTTTTAGCATTATCACTAAACACCACGGTTCGTTCTTTATTACCTTTACCAATAACCGTGACATGATGAGGAAGACCATCACGGTGTTTAACATCAGCATCATTCATGTTGCAGAGTTCAGAAACTCTAAGACCGGTATTGACTAGAAAAACAATTAACGTCCAGTTTCTAAGGCGATCACTAGGACGAGAAGATTCAACGGACGCTTCAATGAGTCGTTTGACTTCTGGCACAGTCAGTACCTTAGGATGATGTTGCGCTCTCTTAGGTTTACTAATTTGCAGGGTTGGATTTTCAGGTACTACTTCAACTACTAGCAGTAAGTAATCAAACCAGACTTTAAGACTCGAGTGGACTCTTCTGAAGTAACTGGGGCTTGCTTCTAAGTCAGCTAGGTAGGTTCTTATGTGTTTGCTTTTTATATCTTCCCAGTTTAGGGGTAGGCCGTCTTCTGGATTTTCATCTAGCCAGGTTCTGAATCTTGTGACGTCACCTAGGTAAGCCGTTATGGTTTTTTCACTTCTGCCTTTTTCTATTTTTAGGTATTGATGAAAGCCTTTCGCGTGTTTCAAGAGATTACCTTTCTTTTTTT
>CAYGTA010000548.1:0-3039 GCA_964352605.1 uncultured bacterium
GCTCTGACTCACTCAGTCTTATGACACGATTAAATCAGTTTAGTATAATAGTATTTATCTTGATGAGTTTGAGTAATCAAGATAATTTGGTAGTTGTAAAAATGCCTTGAAACCTAGCTTTTAAGCGGTTCAGTATAAAATTTTAAACTGACTCATAATGAATTTAGGTACAGTAAGCCTATGAGTCGCCGTTGTGCCGTTTATCTCTTATGTTTAGTTACCTTAATCGCCTGTAATTCAGAGTTGAGTAATTCTAGTTCAGGTGCATCTTTAACGCTAATAAGTGACGCTTTAGAAGATGCCTATGTTAATGAAGCTTATATTGCTGATTTTAGAGCAATACATGGTCAAACACCTTACACCTTTGAACTTTCAGAAGGGGAACTTCCTGAAGGTTTAAGCCTATCAGGCGGGGCACTTTCAGGTACGACAAGCGAAAAAGGAAACTTTAGCTTCACCATAACGGTTACAGATGCAAATTTATCAAAAAACTTTGCAGATTTCACCCTAAATGTTATCGATCCACCCGCAGCAAAACTCACCCTAAATGTGCCAACCACTGAAGTGCAACGCACTATAACTTTACGAGCAGACCTGACAAATGTAAGAGACCTGCAAGCTTTTCGTAGCTTAATAAGTTGGGACCCCAATTACTTTGAATACGTACCAAACAGTGCAAAAGCAAGTCGAGAAAACGTGGCCCTTTTCTCACAAGACTCAGCAGGTCAACTCAATGTAGACATCGCCATATTAGGGGGTAGCCTCTCAGCAGATAGACGCATATTTGAGTTCGAACTAAGACCTATAGACCCAGCCTTTCTAGAACTCACCACCCAAATAGAATTTAGTACCGCCTCAGGTGGACACAGCTACGAAGTGATTACCGAAGGACGACCCGTTACAGAAGAATTTGACCCAAACCAAGACCCCCCAGAAGACTTTAATCCTGACGATCCCTTTGACAACCCTGAAAATGACGAACCCATACCAGAAGGTCAATCATGAAGTACCTACTTAGTCTTTGCTTAGTTTTAAGCTTCGCATTAGCAACAAGCTACCAAAGCCTAGACTTAGAAACCATGCTCAGTAACAGCGAAATCGCTTTTTACGCTCGAGTGGAAAGCATCACCGTCATAGAAAAAGACAATCAACCCTGGACGCAAGTAAACTTCGAAATACTCGAGCCTTTCAAAGGGTTAGCTGAAGACCGTACTTTGCTAACACTCGAGTTTTTGGGTGGAGATCTTGGTTCGTCTAGTTTGCAGGTTCAACTTATGCCTAGTTTTAGTGAGGGTGAAACGCTAGTTATTTTTGCTTATGATGCCGCGTATTACTCGCCAATTGTGGGCTTCAGGCAGGGTTTGTGGCGTGAGATTGAAACGGGCTTTATTAGTGAAATAGGTAGTTATTTGGGTTTAGATGCTGAGGGTCAGTTAGCCTTAACTGATTCTGGCGTGAGTCCAAGTGACTTATTTGCTGCTTTGCGTTTAGCGTTTGCCGAGGCTGACCAATGAGGATTTTAAGTTGCATTGTGCTTGCTTTGCTGTTAACTTCCTTTACTTATTTTGTTGATGTCAATGAAGAGCAAGCCCAACTTTCAGGCGAATTACAAACAGCTTTAGATGCATGGCTCGAGCTCAACGAAAGTCTTAGTTTTAGTGAGCTTTCTTCTGTAGATGAAGCTGAAGTTGTTTTTCGGGTGGGTGACACTGCCTTATTTGGGCCAGATAGTTTGTCTTTAGCTACGCAGCTTGGTGAAGGAAGTAGACAGAAACTTATTCTTTTGCATCCTGCTGCTATTGATAATCAGCTTGTTCTGCGTCATGAGTTGGGCTTACTTTTTGGTTTAACTGTTAAGAATGATGGCATTATGAATCCTGCTTTGAGTCCAGATGATAGTAGTGATTTAAGTGAAGCGGATGCTTTGCAGCTTTCCGTTACTGTTAATGCTGAAAAAGAAGATATTAATAAAGATGGAAGTATTGACTTTTATGATTTGGTAGCTTTATCTAGGGTCTTTGGAACGGCTGACTTAAACTCAGCGGCTGACCTGAATGAAGATGGACGTATTGATAACGAAGATTTAGAACTATTGCGTGCTGCTTACAGTTTTTCTGCCCCTTCTGAAACAGCACCTAGTTTGGATGCGCCAAGAGATGAATTTGAAGAGGCGTTAGACCAAGCGGTTCCTGTTACTGACGCAGAAGAGATTGATATTACGGTTGAACCTGATCTTAGTTTTACGCCTGAATCAGAGTTTGGTTCTGATGAATCTGGTGTCGTTCCGGTTGTTACACCACCAGATGAAACTAATCCAGAGTCAGAAAACGACCCTGATAGCGAACCTTCAGAAGAAACACCAGCAGACCCTCAAGAAGAGACTCCAACTGAAGAAATGCCGATTGAACCACCAACAGATGAAGGCGAATAATTAAGCGAACAAATCCATCTTTTTAGCAAGCTTAATATCTAGTTCAGTAATGCCTTTGGCATCATGGGTTGTTAAGTCGACAGTAACGGTCTTATAAACGTTTGACCATTCAGGGTGATGGTCTAGTTTCTCAGCCCAAAGAGCTACCTTCGTCATAAAAGCAAACGCTTCAACAAAGTTGCCAAACACAAACACTTTGTGTAACTTGCCATTAAGCATCTTCCAAGAATCTAGTTCAGATAAAGCAAAATGTAAAGCTTCAACGGTTAATAGGGAGGGTCTCATAAGGAGGCATTATAGCTGAGTTTGTGAGTTCAAAGACAGGCTCTTGAATCATGTCGATTTTGCAATAAGCCTAAGTGTTTTGGTTGCAAAGACTGAAAATACTGAATTACTGCTTGAGGCATATAGCAGTTTTCAGGTTAACCACAGCATCGACTTAGCCCATCCGTTTTTACTCAGCTAGTTTTAAATGCAAAAGGCTATAACTCAAACTCAATATGCACAGCATAATACTAAGCTGAATTATATAGCATTTCCACGAATGGTTGCACCATCAGACCATTCGTTCGACCTGGGGGAGTAAAAACAAACCAACTCAGCCAAGG
>CAYGTA010000549.1:0-3032 GCA_964352605.1 uncultured bacterium
TAACCGCTGAACTAATAATGACGCATGCCAGTGACAACCCTATGTCAGTAGGAATGTCAGCATAAAACTATTTCTTTTACGCAGGCAGAATATTGCCTCCTATTTTGCTCCAGCGAGAATACAATTAAGCTTTCGAGAAAGGTTTTTAATAAAAAAACAAGCATCACCCTGAAAGGTTTAAAACAAAGTTTTGCATGATGCTTTAGGAAATGTAAGGATAGAAGCGAGATGGCTAAAGTAAACAATGAACGAATGACCGCAACTATAGAAGGTGACTTTGTAGTTTTCATGATAGGCATGCGCTTTAATGCCTTTTGGAAAGTGCATAGGTGGTTGCCAGTTTTTCTAGCTATGCCAAAAATGCTTAGAGAACTCTCAAATCAAGACTTAGGCATGCTCAGCTATCGTCTCTTATGGGGATGGCGCAACTTAGAGGTCATTCAATACTGGCGTTCTTTTGAAGATTTACAGGCTTACGCTAGTAATAAAGACGCTAAGCACTTACCCGCTTGGCTTACCTTCAATAAGCAAATTGCAAATAATGGCTCAGTCGGCATATGGCACGAAACCTATTTAGTCAAAGAAGGCCAATACGAATCACTGTACAGAAACATGCCCCCTTATGGACTTGCCGCTGCAAGTACTATTGTTCCAGCCGCAGGACATCGCAAAACTGCCTCTGGTCGTTTAGGTCAAAAAGAAGCTCATGATTCACCTATAACTGAGTCACAATAAACAAGCAATACCAGCATAGTTCATGACTAAGACCCGCATAAAAGACTAACACTCGAGTTTTACTTAGAGAAGCTCATTTTGTGCACAGCTGCACTTTGATTACCCTAATGTGTTACCCTTTCGAAGAAAAATCTTGAGGAGGTAAAACATGATTCACTACCTAAAAGCCTTACTAGCTGTTGCCCTTATAACTACTCTAAGTGCTTGTGGAGGGGCAGCCACAAGCACTACAAGTATTGTAGGTAATTGGGCTGGAACTCAAACAGATGGTCAGACTATTAGCTTACAAATAGTAGCGGGGGCACCAAATGTATCAGCAAATCTATCTATAAATGGTGGAGCTAACCGTGCCTTAACAGGAACTTACGAAGGCAGTGCGCTTGAAATAAGTGCCAATGATGAAACAGGAGTCATAAATTTTAATGCCACTGTGACAGGCAATTCCATGACCGGAAGTTACGTAACCTTCAGAGTTGCAGACCCCATAGGTTCAGGCGGCAGTTTTACCATGACAAAACAATAAACCAAATATAAGCACTAGAAATTTAAAACCTAAACTCGAGCCTAAATGAAAAGCTCGAGTTTTTATTTAAGATGCGTTTTTATGAGATTAGCTTTCCGTCTTTAAAATACTTAGACCTTAGCAAGCAGGTACACTGAGCTTTATATGAATGGCTTTATATGCATGCCTGTTTAATTTAGTCTTACCTTGTCGATTACTTCTAATACCAAGTCCGAAAATACGCTTACTAAACTCTAAAGAGATTTATACGCTCCTAAGCGGACTTGGTATTGGTTTCAACGGTCCAAGACTGCGTTTAGTTCTTTAAGGAACTAAACGGAAATGGTATAACGCCAAGTAAAGAGGCTTTAGGCAGCATTTACAAATAGGAAGGTCAACTTATGAAACCTAGAGCTCGTGACTTAGGGTTAGCCTTTACAGGCACAACAGGCCAGCACAACGCCATAACTGATGTAGCAGGAGTACGGGTCGGCTTTTGTACTTTAACTGACCCTTTACAGAAGATACGGACAGGTGTAACTGCCATTCTTCCAAGATTAGAATCAGGTCAACCTTCACCTGTCTGGGCAGGGCAATACGCACTTAATGGCAATGGTGAAATGACAGGCTCACACTGGATTAATGATGCGGGTTACTTTGTAGGGCCCATCTGCATTACCAACACGCACTCGGTAGGCATGACACATCATGCTGTTACTCAGTGGATGATTAAGCACTACCATGATTACTTTCAAAATCAACACGCTTGGGCGATGCCTGTTGTCGCAGAAACTTATGATGGTGTCCTTAATGACATTAACGGTCAACATGTAAAACTCGAGCATGTTCTTAGTGCTCTTGATAGTGCTAGTGGCGGCCCTGTTGCAGAGGGTTCTGTTGGCGGTGGCAATGGCATGATTTGTTACGAATTTAAGGGGGGTACAGGTACAAGTTCTAGGCTGGTGCCGTTAGGTCAAGAAAGCTACACGGTTGCTGCGTTAGTGCAAGCTAATCATGGCATTCGACCTTGGCTAAACATTCTTGGTAAGCCTGTTGGTAAATTAATGCCCGAAGGGCGATTGCTTGCCCAAGAGACAGGTTCAATCATTGTCATTATTGCTACTGACGCTCCTCTTTCGGCTCTTTCGCTTCGTCAGACTGCTAAACGTGCAGCTATTGGTATTGGGCGTGGTGGTACACCTGGGGGTAACAGTTCAGGGGATATCTTTCTTGCTTTTTCTGTTGCAAATAAGCAGTCCATGCCTCAAAATAATGCTTTACTTATTCAAAAAACTGAAGTGAATGCTGATTATTTAGATCCTTTTTATCTAGCTGCAGTAGAAGCTATTGAAGAAGCAGTCGTAAATGCACTTGTCGCGGGTGAGGATGTCAAAACCGTAAAGCCAGCAGGAAAGACTTGTTACGCTCTAGATACAACAAGGCTAGTTGAGCTGTGTAAAAGTTAAATGCATAGTTTATTTGCTTAGGCGAGCCCTGCTTGGCATGATGGTGTAGATTTTGATTAGCTTAGGTTTTTTGTTGACCCGAAGTTCCTGAAACCCTCACCAACTTCAAGCATGTTCGTACGAACAAAAATCTCGTTCATAGTATCTATTACCAGATGTCTTTAAGTGCTTATAGCAGCAGGTCTAAATTGGTCTTACAAAAAACCTATATACTTTTCAGTAAGAAACCAAATTTAAGGAGAACCTTATGCCTCTAACCTTTGACCTCCCACTCGAGCAGTTGCACAGCTATCAAGGTCGTAATCCTAGACCTGATGATTTTGAGGCTT
>CAYGTA010000550.1:0-3023 GCA_964352605.1 uncultured bacterium
ACAATGTCATTCCTAGTGATGTAGAGTTAGATATAACCCTGCGGAGTGCCAGTGATACTGTAAGAAAGCAAATTATTCAAGAAGTCGAAAATGCTCTATCCATTGCTAAGGCACTCGGCGGAGATTACGAAATAGACATAAGACATGGTTACCCAGCTTTATATAACACGCCCAAAGTAGCCTCATGGATTCGTGAAACAGCCACAGAACTCATTGGTGAAGAGAACGTAGTTACAGGCGAAATGGTTATGGGTGGCGAAGACTTCTCGTACATGGCGAACGCTTCACAAGGCGCCATGATGCGTCTTGGTGTTTGGGAAAAAGGTGGACCACAACGCTTCTTGCATCATCCTGAATTTGATATGGATGAAGCTGCCATGCCCATAGGAACAGCTATTCTTGCAGAAACAGCCCTAAGATTTGTTAAAGGGCAATACAGCTAAGCTTAATGACTGAATTGCTTGACAAAAGCCAGCCGAAAGGCTGGTTTTTTGGGTCATGGAATTCTAACTTAGCTGTTTCGGTAGGATATGCCAATGAAGGCATAAATGAAAAGCACTAGCACGAAAAAATGAACGAAGTTTATCTGGTAGCTCAAGGCTCGAGTGTCATGCTTATTAATAATGAAGAAGTGGTGCTTAAGCAGGGTGATGCCATTACGGTTGAACCTAATGAAGTGCATACTTTTATTTCAAGTACGCCTGATTACCTTCATTTTGTTATTCATACGCCATTTGTGAAAGGTGACAAGGTTCTATTGTAAGAGCTAAGCAACAAGAATATCTAAAATTTCAATTAAGCTCGAGTGTATGAACTAATAGCCCTTCTTGCCTTAAAGGTAACTGCTTAACTACCCTGCCATTTTTATCAATAAGCGCAGTAGGGCCATAAGAAATACGGCCATCTCGCTCGCCTGTTACATCAGAGGATAATAGCCAGAGCTTGCCTTCTTTAGCTCGTTCAGCACGCCCTTCATTATGCTTATATTTCCAGTATTCAGCAGTTTCACGACGCATCATGTTGTTACTAGGGCAAACAAGTAGCTCAGCACCTTGCTCAGCAACCGCTCGAGTGCATTCTGAAAAGTTGAGGTCGTAACAAATATTAATGCCAAATTTGAGGCCGTTTAGATTAAATATAGGATAACTGTTACCTGCTTTAAAAATGCCTTGCTCGCCTTTTAGTAACTGGGTTTTGCGGTATTTGCCTAAAACTTGACCTTGCTTTATGACCACAGCAGTATTAAATATAGCTTCAGCTTCTTGTTCTATAAGTCCAAAAATAAGCGCTGGTTTTAGGGGCCTGAGTTTAGCTAGTATGTCTTTAAAAGCAGCTGACTTTAAGTCAATGGCAAGGTGAGAGCTGCTACTATTCACAATATAACCTTGCAAGAAACACTCAGGGAAGCACAGTAACGCTGCGTTAAGAGCATCTGCCTTTTGGGCGTATTTGGCTATGGTTTTTAAGGCACTCGCTATGTCATTTTGAATGTCGGGAGCTTGGCAACTCGCAACTGTGAATTGACGACTCATGCCTGAGTCTAACTTATCGCGTTAAACTAAAGACATGAATGGTGCTGAGAGTTTAATTCGTACGCTTGTTAAGGGTAATGTTGATGTTTGTTTTGCGAACCCTGGAACTTCTGAAATGCATTTTGTTGCTGCGCTAGATGAGGTGAGTGAAATGCGAGCTGTACTGGGGCTTTTTGAAGGTGTGTGTACAGGCGCAGCAGATGCTTATTACCGCATGACGGGTAAACCTGCTTGCACACTGCTGCATTTAGGGCCGGGCATGGCGAACGGTATTGCTAATTTGCATAATGCATGGCGCGCTGGTTCAGGCATGGTCAATATAATTGGAGATCATGCGAGTTATCACTTAGAGCATGACGCACCCTTAACAACCGATATTATGAGTTTGGCAAAACCTTTTTCTGCATGGATTAAAAAAAGTGCCTCAGCTCAAGACATAAGTAAAGACACAGCTGAAGCTATAGCGGTAGCAAGAACAGGCAAAATAGCCACGTTAATTTTGCCAGCAGACACCGCTTGGACAGAAGCATCAGCAGATTTAGCAGAAGTTATGCCGCTAAAAGCTAAAACTTACAGGCAAGAAGCTGTTACAGAAGCTGCCATCCTTCTAAATAAAAATGAATCAACGCTACTGCTCATGTCAGGCAACGCCGTTATAAGTGAAGGACTCGAGCTTGCAGGTCGCATTGCGGCTAAGACAGGCGCTAAGCTCATGACGAACCGACCAACCGCTCGAGTGCAGCGGGGTGCTGGTCGTGTGGTGATTGATTCTTTGCTTTATCCTGTGCCTGAGACTTTAGAGCAGTTAAAAGACTTTAAGACTATTATTTTGGTGGGTACTAAGCAGCCGGTTGGTTTTTTTGCTTATCCTGATACGCCTAGTACTTTGGCGCCTGAAGGCTGCAATCTTTTTACCCTTGCCACTGAAGATGAAGATGTTGTTGCTGCTTTAGCGAGCCTTGCTGGCAATTTGGATGCAACTATGCAGGCTGATACCTATGCTTTATCTGTGCCTAGCTTACCAACAGGGGAGCTTAGTTTAGAAAAAATAACGCAGAGTGTTGCTGCGCAACTTCCTGAGCAAGCTATCATTATTAATGAGGCTATTACGTCATTGCGGGCAGGTCATTTGCTGGCATCTTCACAAGCTCATGACATGCTGCAAGGTACAGGTGGCGCAATTGGTCATGGTGTACCTAGCGCAGTTGGCTCAGCGGTTGCCTGCCCAGACAGGCAAGTGATAGCGCTACAAGCAGATGGTAGCGCCATGTACACCTTACAAGGGCTCTGGACTCAAGCTAGAGAGCAGCTTAATGTCGTTACGATTCTTTTTAACAACCGTGCTTATAACATTCTTCAAGGTGAGCTTTTAAAGGTTGGTGCCAGTAAAAAAGGTAGTACTGCTGATAGGCTTTTAAACATAGATGACCCTACGCTAGATTTTGTAAGTCTAGCTAAAGGTATGGGCGTAGAGGCAAGCAGAGCAGACTC
>CAYGTA010000551.1:0-3017 GCA_964352605.1 uncultured bacterium
GGAACTCCAAGATCGCGTTTACTTTATTAATAAAGTAAACGGAAATAGTATAAGGAGCATGGTTTACTAAACCAAATCCCTCAGCTGTTTTGCACTGAGGGATTTGGTTTGAACTTAACCTTAAGAGATTAGCTTAAACAAAAGCGCTAAACCCTGTAATAGCGCGACCTACAACAAGGGTGTTTATTTCGTTTGTACCTTCATAACTATAAATTGCTTCGGTATCACAAAAGATTCTGGCAACATGGTTTTCTAGTAAAATACCTTTGCCCCCAAAGACTTCGCGTGCTCTAGCAACCACATCGCGACAGCGAGACGCTGTAAAGACCTTAGCAAGGCTGGCATGCTCATCTTTCATAATGCCTTGGTCTTGCATCTGACTAAGGCGTAAACACATTTGCTGCATGGCAGTAAGATCACCAAGCATACTAACCAAGTGATTCTGAATAAGCTGAAAATTACCAATCGCACGACCAAACTGATTACGTGTTTGCGCGTAACTAAGCGCCTTCTCATAAGCACCCATAGCTGCACCCACACCCTGCCACGCAACGCCCGCTCGAGTCATGCGTAAAACATCAGCAGTTGTGCGAAAAGAATCTGCATTTTGTAAACGGTTTTCTTCGCTTACTTGGCAATTGTTCAGGCTAATATGGCCATTTTCAACGGCACGTAAAGCTATTTTGCCTTGTATTTTTTCAACACTAAAGCCCGGGTTATCTTTTTCAACAATGAAGCCTTTAACATTGCCATCATCAAGGTCTCTTGCCCAAATTACAATGATGTCTGCAAAGGTACTGTTACCAATCCAGTACTTTTCACCATTGAGTGTCCATGTATCCCCCTCACGTTTACAGGTGGTTGTTAAGCCACCCGCAGCGCCACTACCCACGCTTGGTTCAGTTAAGCCAAAAGCACCAATCAGTTTCATGTCCATCATAAGGGGTATCCACTTGAGTTTTTGCTCTTCGCTACCACCCTGCATAATGCTCATCATGGCGAGACCAGAGTGAACACCAAAAAAGGTAGCGGTTGAAACATCAATGCGAGCCATTTCCATAGTGGCTATGCCTTCAACAATGCTGGCATCTGCCTTACGGCTACCATCTTCATTAAAGACTTCTCTAATTAAATTAAGGTCGGCAAATTTGCTTATAAGTTGCTTTGGGAATTCATCACGTGACCAGTACTCATTAATGATGGGTTCAACTTCTTGCTCCATAAAGGCGCGTACTTTAAGTTGAATGTCACGCTGGCGTGGTGTTAAGGTGCTAGCAAGATCATAAAAGTCAGCATTGACTTCAGGTAATTCTTTTTTAGCAGGTTTACCTTTTTTCATGACTTTCATGAGGGTTTGAAGTTGCCCTTCATCCATACTGGTAACCATGCCGATGAGCTCATCAAGATCTACTTTTTCAGATAACTTAGAAATCTTTGCCATATCAAGTTTGTTAAAGAGCTTAACTGCGCTGCCTAATTCTTTAATGCCTAGTGCCATGCTGTCATCCTTTCGGGTAAGGTGAATGAAATGTGTAAAGAAAGTTAAAGAGATACGAAAATAATTTTGTACTCGGTACAAAATTATAGCACAGATTTGTGAAAAAGTAATTATGCTTATTTCACTCAGCACTCGAGTCAGACTAAAGAAGGAAGACCAACCCAAACCACGCAACGTAAATTCTAGACATACTCTCACTTTTACTACGTAAACTTGCATGACTACTGGAGGTAAAAAAATGAACGAACTCGAGCTTGTTAAATTAGCTGAAAACCCTGACCCGCGGGCACCTTGTTTGCTGCTTTTAGATACCAGCGCATCTATGTCTGGTGATGCGCTTAATGCCTTAAATGATGGCATTAAAGCATTTCATAATGATGTTATGAAAGATGAACTGGCTAGACGCCGTGTTGAACTAGCCTTAGTGAGTTTTGGTTATGGTGGCGTGACGGTCGCGCAAGACTTTGTAACCGTTGATGACTGGACACCTCAAGACTTAAAAGCAGGTGGCGCTACGCCAATGGGTGACGCGATAGAGCGCGGTTTAGATAGCTTGCTAGCACGAAAAGAAATGTATAAAGCAGCAGGTTTGCAGTACTACCGCCCTTGGGTTTTCTTAATTACAGATGGTGAACCTACCGACAAATGGGAAGAAGCTGCGCAGCGACTTAAAGCTGAAGATGACGCAAAAGGACTTATCTTTTTTGCGGTGGGAGTAGAGGGTGCCAACATGACGAAATTAAGTCAGATTGCTTCACCAACACGCCCACCCCTTAAGCTTAAAGGCTTACAGTTTTCAGAGCTTTTCTTATGGCTTTCGCAGTCACAACAACGAGTTTCACATTCAAGAGTCGGCGATCAGCTTGCTTTGCCCGCTATAGGCTGGGCAGAAGTGAGTACTTAAACGCGTGACAAGTTGGCAGGTACTAGCAGCCTCAGCGACAGGCGTAAGTCATGTTAAGCAGCAAAAAGGAAACGAAGATGCCTTTGCGATTGCCTCAAGCTGCACAGGTGACTTATTGCTTGTTGCTAGCGACGGGGCAGGCTCAGCCAAACATGCAGCACAAGGCTCAGCCTTTTTAAGTCAAACTATACTGGAACAGCTAAGCACCTTTCCTAGCAGTTCAAGTAGATACACGCTCGAGTGTGACTTGCTTGCTTTGCTTTATAGACTTAAAGGTGATTTGGATGCTTTGGCGGAGCGTGAAAGGCAAACTGCTAAAGCGTTTGCTGCAACCTTAGTTGTTGTTAAAGTTATGCCTTTTTACACGCTTGCTTTGCAACTTGGTGATGGCGCTATCATTATGCAAAATCAACAAGATGAACTAAGCTTTTTAACGCAAGCTTTTCATGGTGAGTACGCATCTGAAACAACTTTTGTAAGTTCAGAATCTGCTTTAAAGCAGGCATCTACAGCTGTTGTTTTGAGTTCAGATATAAAAGCTTTAGCACTACTTACAGACGGACTCGAGCCTGTTGCTTTGCAGAACGGAAAGCCGTTTAAAGATTTTTTTGAACC
>CAYGTA010000552.1:0-2711 GCA_964352605.1 uncultured bacterium
TTAGGTAATTGTATAAGGTTTGGGAAATAAAATGAGAAAACCCTCTCGGTTTCGCGGGCCGAGAGGGTTCGTGGAGATTTCGCTCCGGAGGTCTTCGTTGCTTCTAAAGCATAGAGCTTCACTATAGCAAATTATGTACAACCGTCACAAAAAAAGGTTTTGTTCAACTAGCTAATTGGCAGCCGGTAAATCATCCATAGTCATGAACTTCATATTGTTTTCAGCTGCATATTTCACTACTGTTTCTAACCGAGCTAGTGAGGTTGTATAGTCTTCACCATCAGCTTCAGGCACAATTTTATGCCCATAAAAAACAACTGTCTTGTCATTCTCTTTAGCAAATGCAAGCATATCTAAAATATACTCAGTGCTATTTTGATAACTTTCGTCTAGACCAAGACCATATACGAGACCGGCATTTGGTGCATAATATTGGGCTGAGGCAAAATCTTGCTCACCGTAAGTTGTACCTCTAACGCTTGAAAATATCTGCAATAACGCAGCATCAGTTGCTTCACTGCGTGTACCAAATGGATAGGCAAACGTATTTATGTTTAAGCCATTACTTTCCATAGCAAGCTTGTCAGGCATTATTTGTTGACTAATATACGCTTCAATTGAGTTTGTTTCAGAAAAAGCTACTATATCTTCATGATTAACGCCATGTGCACCAATTTCATGACCTTCGCTTTGTAAGACCTTCAGACCCTCAATGGCTTGAGCATCAAAACTAAAAAATCTTGTGATAAAGAATGTTGCTTTCCAGTCATATTGCTTTAAGCTTTCATGTGCACTAAGCCATTCAGCCACGTAGACATCGTCAAAAGTAAGAATAACGGCACCATTGCTTTCAACAGAAGGTGCTTCTTCAATGGTGAGTTCCAAGCTACCAAACTTCGAATTGTCTTCAATGCTTGTTGCTTTAATCGTGGCAGTGCCTGTTGCGAGGGCTGTGACCAGACCAGAACTATTAACAGATGCCACATTTGGTTGGTCAGACTCCCAACTGACTAGTTGAGAAGGGTCATTTGTGCCGTCCACTTTTGCAGTTAGAGTGAGTGTTTCGGCAACCCTGAGCGTAGTACTAGCAGGAGCATCAATTGAAACCAAACTTACTTGGGCTCCTGTTTGACAGCCTGCTAAAAGAAGTACTAGAAAAAGAAGAATGCCGATGACTGAATTTCTTTTTTTTAACATAAATTGCCTTTCCTGCTATCTAAAATCTAAAGGGAGATAGGTGGTGGAATCTAACTCAAGTGTACAGAGCAAAAGAGCTTGCGCTTAGTGCAACGGTCGCTGAAGCCTAATATCTCTTTGTGCTAAAGGTCTTATACCAAGCCCGATAATACGCTTACTAAACTCTAAAGAGATTTATAGGCTCCTAAGCGGACTTGGTATTGGTTTCAACGGTCCAAGACCGCGTTTAGTTCTTTAAGGAACTAAACGGAAATGGTATTAAGGAGTGCTTACTAAGTCTTTCATGGTTAAGAAAGGTACGTTTATGCTGTTTGCGTAAGCCACAAATTCTTCTAAGCGTTTGAGGCTTGTTGTGTAATCTTTTTCCGTAATATCTGCCGCGATATTTTGACCATAAAAAATGATTATCTTGTCATTAGCCTTGGCATAATCAAGAGCCCCTTGTAAATAGGCTAGTGAGTTGCCGTAGCTTTCATCAAAACCAATTCCATAGACAACAGAAGAATTAGCGAAAACATTGGCAGCAGATGCGTAAGGCTGCTCCCCATAAGTCGTGCCTCTCAAAATATCAAAATACTCGAGTAGGGCTTTATCAGTATCATCGTTACGGCTACCAAAGGGGTATGCAAATGAGCTAATGTTGAAGCCATCTTGTTCCATTAGGGTTTTTTGAGGCAGAATTTCAATGGCAATATAATCGGCAATTGTGCGTTCCGTTGTTTGCTGGGGTTGTGGGACTGTTGGTTCTTCGGGTGCTGGTTCTTCGGGTGCTGGTTCTTCGGGTGCTGGTTCTTCGGGTGCTGGCTCACCTTTTAAAAACTCAAGAATGTCAAGGTGATTAACACCATGCATACCAATGTCATGACCGTTAGCTTGCAGAGCTTTTAAACCATTTTTTTCTTCAGCTGTTAAGCTTTGGTACTGCGTTATGAAAAATGTTGCTTTCCAATCAAGGGCACTCAACGCAGTATTGGCGGCCATCCATTCGGTAATAAACCGATCATCAAAACTAAGAATGACACCACCAGTAATTTCTTCTACAGGATCTGGTTCTGGTTCAGGCTGAGGCTGCGGTTCAGGCTGAGGCTGCTGTGGCTGGGCTGTTGGCGTTACCGTCTCAGAACACGCTGCCAAAATAAAAACAAATAAGAAACCAAAAATAAGACGTTTGAACCCTTTTGTAAAACCCATAACAATCTCACACTCTTTTCTATTAATCTTCACGATTGAGAGTTAATCGCCGTATCGTATAAAACAAAAGCAAAAAAAAGAGTGCAAGCGTCACAGCCAAGCTAAATTAAACCTTCATAAAGTTAAGGCTCGAGTATTATTTTTCCGGTTGAGCGTCTTTCTATCATGGCGTTTAGCGCATCTACTGCATGCTCGAGTTTATAGATTTCTGATACATGAGGCGTGATTTTTTTTGCGGCATGCCAGCGGAATAATTGAGCAAGTGACTTTAGTAAAACAGCAGGGTTTTTCTGGGCATAAGCACCCCAATAAACGCCTACCAC
>CAYGTA010000552.1:2721-3016 GCA_964352605.1 uncultured bacterium
CACCTACCACAGAGCAGTTTTTTACCAGACTAATGTTTGTGGGCAAGCTAGCTATTTTGCCACTTGCAAAGCCAATAACGAGCAGGCGACCTTCCCAAGCTATGCAGCGTAGACTTTGCTCGAAAACAGTGCCGCCTACTGGGTCAAAAATCACATCGGCACCTTTACCACCCGTGATTGCTTTAACTTCTTTAACAAAATCTTCTGTTGCGTAATTAATCGTGTAATCTGCCCCATAGCGTTTGCAAAGCTCGAGTTTTTCTTGGCTGCTCGCGGTTGCAATAACGGTTGCGCC
>CAYGTA010000553.1:0-3016 GCA_964352605.1 uncultured bacterium
TTAAAGCAAAATAAACCTTCAAACGCAGAGTAAATGAGCATTTCTTGTGACCTTTCTTACTTATTTAGCAGCCTTAGAAGCAAAATGAGCCTAAAGTAAGATTTTTGTAAGAATTCGCTTGCTTAAATGAACTTGTGGACTTGAGGTAACCTCCCATACCTCATCCTTTTCCCTTCCAAATGGTTTCGTGCCTCCCACACGAAACCAATTTTTTTTTGTGACTAATACCAAAAACCTCCTACTTAAATACGCTATAGTAAAGACACCTCTGAAAAGAGGGAGTATTGGGAGTAGAGCGCCCGGGGAGCCGGGTGCTCACATTTTTTTACCCACACAAAAGTCAACCTACTACAAAACTACAAACATCCAAAACCCAAGCCCTTTAAACTAAACAGCATGCAACGGCTCAGAAAAAAAGCCAAACCCCAACACTGCGAACTCTGCCAACGAGAACAACCCTTAAGCTTCCACCACCTCATACCCCGAAAAAACCACCGCAAAAAATACTTCAAAAAACAATTCAAAAAAGCCGACATGACAACGCGCGGCGCATGGCTTTGCAAACTCTGCCACAACAAACTCCACCAAAGCTACAGCGAGCAAGAACTAGGCAAAACCCTCAACACCCTAGACCTAATACAAGAACAAGACGACATAAAAACCTATCTCAAATGGGCAAAAAAACAAAAATAAACAGCCCCAGCAAAACAAAAAACAAAAGTGACACCATAAATGCACCCTCAAAAACCAATAAAGCGAGTAAACTAATACTAAGAAAAAGTAATTCTAAAGGATGTAAACGCCTTGAACGCAACACTCACAATCAAAACCTTTGGAAAACCAAAACTCGAGCTTAACCAGAAACCTCTAAAGGGTCTTGTTTCACAAAAGAAATCAGAAGCTCTCATGGTTTACCTTGCTGCCAACTCGAACAAGCACTCAAGGCAAAACCTAGCAACCTTATTTTGGGGTGACTACCCAGAAGATCGCGCACTCAACAACCTAAGCGTACTCCTAAGCAACCTACGCAAACAACTAACTGAACATCTCATTATTGACAGACAAACAGTAAGCCTAAACCCAGCAGCCAAAATCTGGGTAGATAACCATGCATTCAGCCAAAGCACCCCCCTACTCAACAAAACAAACCTAAACCAAGAAGAACTCGAGCTACTAAACAAAAACATAAACAGCTACCAAGGACAATTCTTAGAAGGCTTCTTTATACCCAACGCAACTGACTTTGAAACATGGATGCTTATAGAACGCGAACGCTTTAACAACATAACCATAAGAACTCTAAATATCTTACTAAAAGAACAGCAAGCAAAAGCCAACTACCCAGAAGGCATAAAACTAGCCCGAAAAACCCTAACCCTAGACCCCCTCAACGAACAAAGCAACTACCAACTCATCTACATGCTCGCCCTAAACAAGCAACCCACCGAAGCCCTCAACCACTACAAACACTACGAAAAACAACTCAAACAAGAACTCGAGCTTGAACCCGAACCTGAAACCCAAGCACTCATGCAAAGCATAAAAAAAGGTGAGTTCAGCAAGCAACAAGCAAAACCACAAGTCACCCCACCAGCAGAACCAAAAAAAGCAACCCCTAAGCTAAACACAAACGAACTACTAAACAAACTCGAGCCACTAACAAGCCAACAACTAGTCGGCATAGGCAGAATAACTGCACACCTAAGCCAAGCCCTAAACAAACCAACCAAACCGTATCTTGTTGCTATATACGGCATGGGAGGATTAGGCAAAACCACCTTAGCTAACAAACTCATGCGCGAATTCATAAATCAAGAAACCCCAAATCACTTTACAAACTACGCATGGGTCAGCGCAAAACAAGAAGAATTCTTAATTGCAGATGGCATAAGTCAAACAGGCAGACCCGCACTTGATAAAGAAAAACTCATAGCAAACCTATTCGAACAACTCAAACCCAACGCAGCTCAAAACCAAAACAGCCAAGAAAAACAACAACAACTTAGTCAAGACCTCAAACAAAGCCCCCAGCTTATTGTTATAGATAACTTAGAAACCGCAATCGACATAAACGAAATCATCCCCCTACTACGTGAACTCAGCAATCCCACAAAATTCATAATCACCAGCCGATTCGCCCTAAAAAACCACACTGACATATACAGCTACAACCACAATGAACTCAGCAAAGAACACAGCCTAGAACTACTCAAACACGAAGCCCAAAACCAAATGAACCACCCACTACAAAAAGCAAACGAACAACAACTCGAGCAAATCTATGACACTGTAGGCGGCAACCCGCTAGCTTTAAAACTCATCATTGGTCAACTCAGCTTCTTACCTTTAAACCAAGTTCTAAACAACCTAAAAGAAGCCAAAGGCAAACGCATAGACGCACTCTACACCTACATGTACTGGCAAGCATGGAACATGCTAGACGAACACGGCAAACAACTCTTCCTAGCCATGCCCACCGTACAAAACGGCACCTTCACACAACTAAGCATAGCCAGCATGCTAGACAGTGACGAGCTACAAACAGCCCTAGCAAAGCTAATAACTCTAAGCCTAGTTCAAGTTGCAGGCAACCTAGAAGAAACCCGCTACCGTCTACACAGACTCACAGAAACCTTCTTAATGAACGAAGTACTCAAATGGCAAATGATGAGCTAAGCACAACCCAGTCACGCCAAAGCTTCTTCCAACAAGCCATAACCCGCATGGCAACACACTGGAGTGAAAGTCAAGCTGTGCAAGACTTACAAGTCACAGTTTTAGATAAAGAGCGAGAAACAATCTTAACAGCATTATCCTTAGCAGTTGATGTTAAACGAGCATGGGCTATTACAAAAAACCTGATTACAAGATTCACTCCCTATATGGAACGCAGAGGGCACTGGGATGTTTGGCAAGATGTTTTAACGAATGCGATTACCAAGGCAGAGACTCAAAATGATGATGATACCGTTATAACGTTTACTGTTTTGCTTGCAAGAATTTTTAAAAGCCAAAC
>CAYGTA010000554.1:0-2998 GCA_964352605.1 uncultured bacterium
TAGTGAGTCTGTTGCAGTATGAAATCGCTTCGCTTGTCGTCACGTACCCTCCTTGGCTTTGCAGCACCCCGCTATTGTGCTTTTCTTATTGTAAACCTAGCATTTGTACTTAAAGTGTATCAGTAAGCTCTAACTAAATGTTACTTAAAGACTCAACTTAGCCAAATGTCTAGACCGTAGCTAAGTAATAAAAGCGTACTTTCCTATAGGCTAAAATAGAAAAATGTTTAAAACCAAGCTAGAGATTTTTGCTTTAGACTTGAACTTAAACTATTAAGCACCATCATGACAAAATAACAGACCAGAGTTTGCATATCTGAGACACAATTAGCTAGGAACAACTTTAAACTATAAACAAAACTTTATTGCTTATAACGATTCACTACGTACTCATCTAACATGGCATTAAAGTCAGCCACAATACTCGAGCCTTGTAGCGTGGTTACAAATTTACCATCACGATAAACAGGTGCTTTCGGGTCTTCACCTGTGCCGGGTAGCGATATGCCTATGTCAGCGTGTTTGCTTTCACCCGGTCCATTTACAACGCAACCCATGACGGCTACTTTTAGCCCTTCTACACCAGGGTAAGTTTCTTTCCAGACTGGCATTTGGGCTTTTAGATAGGCTTGTATATCTCGAGCCATTTCTTGAAAAAGCGTACTGGTCGTGCGACCACAACCTGGGCAGGCAGTTACGGTGGGTGCAAATTTTCTTAAATCTAAAGAGGATAAGATTTCTTGAGCAATTTCAACTTCTTTATCTCTAGCTGCACCCGGGTCTGGGGTTAAAGACACACGAATGGTGTCTCCTATACCGTCAGCAAGAAGGGGTGTTAAGCCCGCAGCACTTGAAACAGCACCTTTTATGCCCATACCTGCTTCAGTTAAACCCAAATGAAGCGGATAGTCACAACGTTTTGCAAGTTCCCTGTAAACATCCCATAAATCTCTAGCATTTGACACTTTGGCACTAATAATAATTTTGTCATGCCCCAAACCATGCTCTTCAGCTAATTCAGCTGATAACAAAGCCGATTGCAGCATGGCTTCTATCATGACAAGTCTGGCATCTTTAGGTTCACTTAATACAGCATTTTCATCCATGAGTTTGGTTAACAGCTGCTGGTCCAGTGACCCCCAATTAACCCCAATACGCACAGGCTTATCATGCTCTTTAGCCACATCAATCATGGTTAAAAAGTTAGTATCATGGTATTTACCTGCCCCTACATTACCTGGGTTAATACGGTACTTAGCTAAAGCTGCCGCTGTTTCAGGATAGGCTTTTAGTAAGATATGTCCGTTATAGTGAAAGTCACCCACTAAAGGAACATCTGCATAGCCCATATCAGCTAAACGCTGCCTAATTTCAGGTACAGCTTGAGCAGCTGCTTTATTATTAACAGTTATACGAACAATTTCCGAGCCAGCTTTAGCTAACTGCGCTACTTGCAAAGCGGTACCTTCGGCATCTGCGGTATCTGTATTGGTCATAGATTGCACCACAATAGGGTAGTCACTACCCACAGCTACACTACCAACCCATGTTGTTACTGTTTTTCTACGCTTAATCTCTGTCATTAGCTTCAGTTTAAACCACTTCACGTAACTTACTGTGCCTCAGAGTGAAGTTCAATTTTTATTTACAAGAAAAGTATTATAAAGCTTAAGATTGCAAAGCATTTACAGGCAAGCTAGGCTTAAAAGAACTATCTACCACACCCATAAAAGCATCGACCACCTTAGGTGCAAAGGCACTCCCTTTAGAGACCTTAATTTCATCTATAGCTTCTTGAGCTTTCCAAGCATGCTTATAAGGTCGTTTACTTACCAGCGCATCATAAACATCTGCCACAGCCACAATTTGCCCAACCAAAGGAATATCTTGACCCTGCAAACCCTTCGGATAACCCTTACCATCCCAACGCTCATGATGCGTAAGCGCAATCAATTTAGCCATGCGCACCAATCTCGAATTATTAGGAGACAGCAACTTAATGCCCAACTGCACATGCGTTTTCATAACTTCAAACTCTTGACTTGTAAGCTTACCCGGCTTAAGTAAAATACTATCAGGAATACCAATCTTACCCACATCATGCAAAGGAGCAGCCCGACGAATAAGATCTATTTCTTGCTCAGGTAACCCCAACTCAAGCGCAATACGCGCCGACAACATACCCACCCGACTCGTGTGCCGACCCGTCATATAATCACGGTACTCAGCCGCCAAGGCAAGACGCTCTAAAGCCTCTAAATGCGCCTGCTGCAAAGCTTTGGTACGCTTACGAATTTCAGTCTCAAAATGCTGAACCTGCTCTGAAAGCTCGAGCTGCAAAAATTTAGTCTGCAAAACCCCTCTAACTCGAGTTAACACCTGATGCAAGCTGTAAGGCTTAGGTAAAAAATCAGTAACCCCAGCATCCAGCGCAGCACGCTCAAGATCAAAATCTAACTCTGAACTTGACAGCAAAATAGGTAAGCCCTCACCTAACTTCAAACGTACCGCAGCAACAAGCTCGAGTCCTGTCATTTTGGGCATATGGTGATCAGTTATAATAAGGTCAAAGCTGTTATCTAATTTTTCTAGAGCCTGTTTGGCTGAATTTGCAATATGAATGTTTTCAAAACCAAGTTCAGATAAGATACGCTCGAGTAGGATTAGGTTGACTTGTCTGTCGTCAATTATGATTAGCTTGGCATTTTTGAATACGCTTGTTTTTTTCATATTCGCTTTTTTGACCACTTCCCTTAGATTTTCTAACTCTATGCTTTAGGAGATGCGCCTGTCTGTTAGCTTTTTCAAGTCTTGCTGCCTTTTTATTAATGATGCTTAGCGTGACGACCTATCGAAGTTGGATCAACGCTAGCTATATATTTAGTAGTTCCACGATAAATGTGAGATGTTTGCTTAGTGCCTTTGTTTCAATAACTCAAGGCGTTCCGATATCATCTGATTCAAGGCATTCCGATATCATCTGATTCAAGGCATTCCG
>CAYGTA010000555.1:0-2989 GCA_964352605.1 uncultured bacterium
AACGATCCAAGATCGCGTTTACTTTATTAATAAAGTAAACGGAAATAGTATAAGCAGCTATGCTGGCTTTATAAATCCACGCCAAAACTGAATGCTTGACTAACCATTTCTAAACATAAATCAAAAAGAATGATCTTGCTTCTCACAAAATCATTCTTAAAATAAATTACGTTTATTCAGCTGAAATTAATAAGTCAAACCTAGACTAGCTTTTCACCTATTTCTTAGCTAAAAACTTAGATAACTTACGTTGCGTATCACGCATAAGCTGAGCTTCTTCAAAACTCAAAGACGGCAACACCTCCGTAGCTTCATCTAAACTCAAAGACAAAGAACTACAAGAACCCAACAATTTATGCTTTGCAACCAACTCAGGCGTATAACGCTCGAGCTTGCATATGCCACGACAACGACTACAACGCACAGTAGATAAGTATTGCGCTTTAGGATTTTCAAGATCACAATGAGGGCATCTAAAAATATACATAGCTGTATTGTGGGGCATAACCATCATCTCAATTAGGTTAGCTATCACAACCCAATACAAAACTCGAGCTATTGCTTATAAAGGCTTAGCTCGAGTTTTGTATTTATTTTGCTCTACTTTAAACGCTTCAAGCCATGAACACTTTCATGACGTTATGACTGCTTAAGTCCAACTGTCTCGTTTTAAATCTAGGTAATCGCATTCTTCTTGACTCAGCTCTAAGCTCATGGTGTCTATATTTTGCTGGAACTCTTGGGCATTTTGGCAGCCTACAAGAGCAAACAGGTTTAGGTTTTGATTCATTATGTAAGCTATGGCAACTTGTGGAATGCTTAGGTTTTTTTCATCTGCAAGGGTTTTGGTTCTATCTAGCCTTTGAAAGTTTTCTTCATAGCAGTAGGAGTGCACGCAGAGTTTATCTAGGTATTCGGTAAAAGTATCTAGGTTATCTCTGTTAAATCTGCCTGAAAAGAAGCCACCTGCTAGGCTTGACCATGTGAATAGGGGCATGTTCTGTTCTTTATAGTAGGCTCTGGCTTCTTCGCCTTGTCTGCCACTTATGCTTATGCAACCTGGCCATGGTTCTTTGAATTGCTCTGCTAAGCTAAAGTTGGGGCTGCTTGCCACGAAGGGTGTAAGACCTTGAGCATTTGCGTAGGCGTTAGCTTCAGCAATGCGTTTATGTGTCCAGTTTGAGCCACCAAAAGCGTGTATGCGGCCTGCTTCTTTGTGTTCGTTTAGCGTGTCTACAATGGCTTCTACGGGCACGCTTTCGTCATCTCGGTGAAGAATATAAAGGTCTAGGTAGTCAAATTTGAAGCGTGCTAATGAGTCATAAATGTCTGAACTTATGTCAAACGGATTAACGCGTTTGCGGTCTTGGTTGTGGTGTGCGCCTTTTGATAGCATGACAACTTGCTCACGCAACCCGCGAGCGTTCACCCATTTGCCTACTGCGCGTTCATTGGCTCCACTGCCGTAAACATGGGCTGTATCAAAGGTAGTGCAGCCTAAGTCAAAAATGCTGTCCAAGAATTTAAATTCTTCAGCTTCATTTTCGCCATTTATAGCAACGGTGCCTTGAACAAGTCTAGATACTTTTTTGTCAATTCCTTTTATACTGCCGTAATTCATGCTTTGTCTCCTGGGTAAACTAGGCCCCATTCGTTTCGTAGGGCATCTAGGGTTTTCATTATTTCTAAAGTTTCGTTTAAGGGCATTATGTCAGACTCGAGCTTGCCTTGTCTTAGGCAGTTGTTAACTTCTAGAGCTTCGTAGTTATAGCCGTTTAAGGGGGTTTCTATGTTTAAAGTTTGGGGGTCTTGTCCGTTTACTTCTAGTTTGATGGTGGTGGGTTGCCACCAGCTTGCTTCTATCGTTATACGTCCTTGGGTTCCTGTAATGATAGCTTCATGCAAGGTATTAAGTCTTATGGCTGTTGATAAGAGTGAAAGCTGTCCTTGTTCATGTTGAAAGAGCATAGCAGCTTCTTCATCAACGAAGGTTTCACCTAAGTTAGCAAAGCTTTTAATGTTTTTTGGTACACCAAAAAGCTGGTGCGCTAAAGCTACCGGGTAAATACCTACATCTAGCAGGGCACCCCCACCAAGCTCCGGGTCAAAGAGGCGGTGTTCTGGCATAACGCTTGACATGCGAAAACCAAAGTCTGCTTGCAACATGCGCACATCACCTATAGTGTTTTGAGCTATGAGTTCTTCTACTTTGCGCATATGGGGTAAAAAACGAGTCCACATGGCTTCCATTAGAAAGACTTTTTTCTCACGTGCAAAAGCAACCATATCTTGCGCTTCTTTAAGGTTAAGCGCAAACGGTTTTTCACATAAAACAGCTTTAGCGTGACTCAAGCAAAGCAGCGTGTGTTCTTTATGAAAGCTATGTGGCGTTGCTACATAAATAGCATCTACATTGTCATCTTCAACCAAAGCTTGATAACTTGTGTGCCTAACAGCTATGCCAAACTCATCAGCAAACGCATCTGCACTTTTTTGACTTCTAGCACCTACCGCGTAAAGTTCACAAGCTTCAAGGTCATTAAGGCCTTTTGCAAACTTACGCGCTATGCTACCTGCACCCAATACACCCCAACGAATTATTTTCATTGCTAGAGTTTACCTTAAAAACGAGTCAACAAAAGACTCGAGCGCATACCAAAGTGAAATACCTAGCCCTAAACTGAGTAAAGGCGTTAAAAAGAAAAGACTCGAGTGGCTTAGTTTGGGTAGGGCTAGTTGTTTTGTTATGAGGTCAATAAGGTAGGGGCTGAAGAGCGTCAGGATGGGTATTAGAAAAGCAATGAGGATTGAGCTTATGAGTGTGATTCTTGCTAGGCCTTTGAGTAGCTTTTTCATGATCTTTTTAACTTTGTTTTTCCTTGTATTTGCAGTGTAACAATAGTGTAATAAAACTAGCGCATACTGTTTCTTAGAAAGCGTTTTACCCTTCCCTTCCTCCTTGCCTCCCATCATCGGGAGGTACTTTTTT
>CAYGTA010000556.1:0-1671 GCA_964352605.1 uncultured bacterium
GATTTGCTTGAAGGAGGCTTGAAAGACTGGTCACCTAAACTTACCTACGGTTAATCAGTTTAGTGATCTAATGTGCTGCTTATTCAAGCTCACCTGAAAGTAAAAATAGGTGCATTTTCCTCAGATAATGATAAGATCTAATTTCAGAAGACTGACAAGCTAAATGGCTAAAAAAGTTTTACTAGGTATTGCTAATTAGAATATAGCAATACTATTAGGACTTACGCAGCGCTTTAACACAAAGTCATTGGGTAAGTAGGCTTCTTAAGTTGTTGTTTCATATAATCATCAAGTAAAGAGAACTTAGGCTGATTTAAACATTATGGATATTTTGTTTTAAAGTTACTATTGTTAATCAATAACTTACTCTCTAGTAAGGGACTATCGTAATAGTATCTAACGTCGGAGAATCCGAACAATACGGTTATAAATAATAGTTGATATAGCTGTGGTCTTTCCACCGATGATATTGGCTAAACCCCAGGTGTCTCCACCAGTTGTACTTACAAATTGAATAACGACTGTGTCAATGTCTTTATGATAGCGTGCGATACTGTGGTATCCAGGTACCCAACCAGCGTGTTCATATTCGTAAATTGAGCTGTAGATGGCTTGCTCGTCGTCGTTGAGCAATGTGCCATCATTTAAGGCTCTCAAAAATAGTCCGACATCCTGTGCCGTTGCGAGCATTGACCCACCAGGAATAATATGATCAAGACTCCTAAGATCATCGTCATATTTATACCAGTACCCGCTGACAACATCTTTGTATTCCACTTTGCTAAGCAAACTGTAAGTATTCGTTAGGCCGAGAGGAGCTAATATTTCTTCATCGATATAGTGATGGTGACTATACCCCAACACATTGTCAAGAATACGGCCAATCAGTAGGTAGTTTGTATTGGAGTAACTGTAGCGTGTGTCTGGCTTAAAATCTGCTGGTTCATCTAAGACTAATTCTAGAGCCTTATTGATGTCAGTCTGCGAAGTGAACCAATCCCACGCTTCACTGTCTGTGAAATTTGGAATGCCGCTGCGGTGATGTACCATCATTTTCAGGGTAATCTGATCTGCATATTCGATTCTTCCTAAAAGTTCTGGTAGATGATTTGCAAGGCTGTCCTCCAAGGATAATCTCCCGTTGTTAACCAACTTAGCGACGGCGGTGGCGATATACAGTTTGCTGATACTGGCAATTTTGAACAATGCGTGCGGGTCGGCTGGTTCTTGGGTGACTTTATTTTTCCAGCCAGCAGCATAGAATTCTGAGTCCTTGCCTGCCTGATCTACATAAACAATAATGCCGTCCAGCCCTTGGTTAATTGCATTGTCAACCTGCGTCTGCACTGTATTTGGTAAGGGTGCTAGCCATGGCGGGATTAGATCTAGAGGAGCGATGGCAATGGCGCTGATTATCCCCACGATGGGCAGGATGATTCTAAGATTTCGTATGATGCGTTTCTTATTTTGCATGTCCCCTATCGTCCTTTCTTGGGTAGCGATTACACCTCAGAGAGGCTCATGGCTAAAATCTGAGAATTGGTCTCGGTTGGTTGCGGTGACCCCCCTTTAGTAGTTTTTCTCTACTTTAAGCTTCGACTAATAACGATTAAGTCCAGCTTAAGGTTTTTTTAAAGCTTTTTGGTAAAACTTTATGACAGGTGTCAATTT
>CAYGTA010000556.1:1771-2986 GCA_964352605.1 uncultured bacterium
TTTACCCTTTTGACCTTAGAGTTAATGCATGCTGTTGCAGCTATCCCTATTATCCTTTTTGTTCTTAAATCAAGTACAAAATTAGTAGAAAGAGGAAATTAATGCTCGAGTTTGTGACGAGCATTCCTGGCTACCATCTCTACATGATTATTCTTTTCATTCTGTTCTTTGCTGCTCTGCATATCTCTAGAAGCCAAGGCTTATCTAATAGGCAAAAAGCCGAAATTCTCTTGATGTACAGTATTGGCTTAACAGGCTTTAGTGGTTTCACTGGTTTTGTTATTCATAGCTTCTTTGCTGATTGGGTAGCTAATTCGATTGGCTGGGAGGCAGGTAATTTGTTTCAGCTTGAGGTTGCAGGTGCAAATTTAGCGTTAGGCTTAATTGGTTATGCAGGATTTTTTAGGCGTGATTTTTGGTTGCCTTACATTATTGCAAAGTTTGCTTTTAGTTGGACGGCAGGATTTGCTCATGTGATTGATATTTTAGAGCGAGGTAACTTTGCTGTGAATAATGCTGGTCCTATACTCTACTGGGATTTTCTAGTACCGATAGTGCTCCTAAGCTTGTATATCTACCAACGGCAAGGAAGTAAGGCAGAGCACCCAGGTTTCGTAAGAATAAGACCCCTTAAGCTTGAAAGTACTCGTAAACCTACGGCGTCGTCATAAGTGGGTCGCCTAATGATTAAGAGTAGCTTGTATTTAAAGAAATCCGCAGACTTACAGCCCCTAATCTGGTTTTTTCTTCTTTCGTACGTTATTGCCTGGTCCGTTGCCTTTAGTGTTGGATCTGATCCAGAGGTAATTCGTGCAACCTACTCACCTTCAATGGCTTTTGTGCTGATAACGCTTCCTAAGTTTGCTTTTAGCCTTGCTGGACTCATAATGATTAGTTTTACTAAAGGCTATGTAGGTTTGCGTGAGTTAGGTTCAAGACTGTTGCGCTGGCAAGTAGGGTTCAAGTGGTATGCCCTGGCTTACTTTGGACCTGCTTTGCTTTATGGTTTAGGTGTTCTGTTTTTCGGAATGCTTGAACCTAGTATTCTTAGTTCCTTTACCTGGAGTACAAATACGTTTCTCATGCTTTTAATTGGAGCAGATACAGGCATTTTGACTTATATGTTTTTACGGGGTGGTTTAGGTGAAGAGATAGGCTTGAGAGGCTTTGCTTTGCCTGAATTACAAAAACGTTTTTCGCCTTTACTAAGTAGTT
>CAYGTA010000557.1:0-2984 GCA_964352605.1 uncultured bacterium
AATGTCGCACTGCTTTATAATTCCGACCTTGCCGACGTAGTCGAGACAGCTTTGGGGAGTAAGCTCTGACTCACTCAGTCTTATGACACGATTAATTCAGCTTAGTATTAGGTCGCACGAATTGTGTGATAGGACAACAACTCGTGGAAAAGCTAGCTATATAGCAGCTTTCAAGTTAAACACTAGATCAACCAAGTACATTTGTTTTTACTCAGCTAGTTCGGCATTTAAAACACTGCAAACGTTTTAAATGCAAAAGGCTATGACAGTTAAACAATTTGTCCCTTAGAATCAGCTTGCTCCAAAACCTCTTGAATTGTTTTTACGAGCGCTCTAGCTGCATCTGCACTTAGTTCAACAGCAACTCGAGCGCTTGGTCCTTGGGCTTCATTAACAAAGTCAATGTTTAAGGCATGTTCAAAAGGGGCTTCAAAAGGATGATCGTAAGACACATTTGCTTCTTCTAATTGAAACCAACCATTTGGGCTTTTGCCGCTACCCTCTATTTTTACTTGCTTCGTAATCATGGTGCACATATTTACCTCCTTTTTTAACTGAGTTAAGCACTAAGCGCAAGATGCTTTTCTAAAAATGAAAAGATTTTCTGCCAACCATCAACCGCCTGAGCCTGCCTATAGTTTGGTCTGTGATAATAAAAAAAGCCATGACCAGCATCGTCATAACGATAAAACTCATATGCTTTATTGTACTTCTTGAGTTCAGCTTCATGAATGTCAACTTGCTCTGCGGTAGGACCATGATCTTCATTGCCAAAAATACCCAGTAAAGGGCACTTAAGGTCTTTGCTGTAATCAAGTGGACTTACAGGAAAGTTAGCACTCAAATCTTCTTCACTCATAACAACTCGACCACCCCAGCAATCAATAGCAGCGTCAAAGCCATCAACTAAACAAGCAGCTAAGAAAGTCTGCCGACCACCAGAGCAAGTTCCAAATACACCCACTTTGCTACCTACATAGGGCAATGAACGTAAATGTTCCATAGCGCCTTTAAGGTCTCCCATCACTTGAGCATCTGGTACGCCACCTTGCGAGCGTACTTTCGCAGCTACATCTTCAACTGTGCCATGCCCTGCCCTAAAGTATAAATTAGGTGAAATAGTGACATAACCATGATGTGCAAATTTCCTAGCAGCCTCTCGGTACCATTCATCCCAACCCGGCATATGATGAATAATGACGAGTGCAGGGAAAGGCCCATTACCTAAAGGTCTCGCCATGTAAGCATTAATGGTGTCTTGATTAGCACCCTGATAGGTAATGGTTTCGGCAAGCATACCTTCGTACTGATCTGTCTGATACATACTAAATACTCCCTAAACTAAGATTGCTTAAGATATCAGAAATAATTGAATGCTTAGCCAAACAGTGCGGTAGTACAGCTCCAAGCATCTAGAAGGCAGACCCGCCTCATCTAAAGCGTAACAAGTCATGCTACGCTCAAGCCTAAGGTTGTGCTGATTGCCCATGAGAGCAAACGTACTGAAACCTAATTCTCTTTAAGTTTTAATAAAAGTTTTCCAATGCTAATTAAGTTCACCTGAACTTTACTAGCCGCCAAGCCTTAGCATTCTTAAAGCCAAGTGTTGGAGCTACCCTATAAGCACATTGGCGATAAGGCCAAAAGTTGTTTATTTATACAGATACGTTCGGCACTTCAAAAAAGCCTCTTCAAGGCATCCGCCGAAAAGCTCGAGCTTACAGATATTAGTTTTACACAATGCCATTTTTACCCTTATTAAGCTGCTAGCTGCCTAGGTTTGGCAGCTAGTCAAGCCATACAAAACAAACCTAAATTTAGTTTGGAGTGAACATGCAACAGCATCACAACGATGAGTTTTCCTTACGTACAGGCTTATTCAATGAATCAGAAAAGCAGCTAGCCTACCCACAAAAACAAGCTCAACGAAAAGCAAATCATCATGATGAATTTCAGCTTTACTCTCAAGCCCTTGTAGTTCAAGCAGAAAGTGATTTGCCTGAAACGCAAGCCATTAGTATTGCCTACTTTCTTATGGTGCACCGCTTCCCAGAGCAATTCAAAAGAATGTTCGAAGCTATTTACCACCCTAACAACCACTACCTGATACATGTTGATCAAAAGGCAGAAGTAGCTGTACAAGAAGAACTCGAGTTTTTCTTGAAGGATTTTCCGAATAGCTATATTCTCAAGAGTGAAAAGGTGGTTTGGGGTGGCTATAGTATGGTTCAGTCCGAATTAGATGGTATGAACTTCCTGTTGAATTTAGAGTTGAACTGGGATTTCTTTATTAATCTTAGTGGGCAGGATTTTCCTTTAAAAAGCCAAGCTTACTTGCATTCCTTTTTGGCGGCTAACCGTCAGACGAGTTTCTTGAAGTTTGCAAATCAAATAACTGATCGACCTGAAACTATGAACCGTATTGATAATTATTTTGAAGAGGATGCCATCGGCTTTCCTACTTTAAGTCATAAACGAGATTTTCTTGCAGATGCTATTCCTTTTATTGGTGGGCAATGGATGATACTCACTCGAGAATGCTGTGATTTTCTTTGTAACAGTGAAGAGATGAAAAAATTTGAAGATTACTACCGTCATACCCTTATTGCAGATGAGGCGTTTTTTCAAACTGCTCTTATGAATAGTTCGTTTGGCGGCAAGCTTATGAATGATGATAAACGCGCCATCATTTGGATTCCTGATGGGGACATAAAATTAAGACCTAAAACATTTACTGAGGCAGATTTAGCCTTTTTAAATGAAGGAGATAATTTGTTCGCGCGTAAGTTTGATGAAAATGAAGATTCAAATATCCTGTATATTCTTGAAGCAAAGCTTATTGAAACTCATGACTTTGTTGATAACCTAATAAGCGCTGGTGCTGCCAGAACTTTGAATGCTGCGAGTAAAGCAACAGAAATGCCATTGTTAACAAATACAGTATTAAAACCCTTAAGAATGTCAGTAAATACAATAGCTTAAGC
>CAYGTA010000558.1:0-2967 GCA_964352605.1 uncultured bacterium
TTAAGCTCTTGAGTCTATGACCCCTCCGCCAAGTAGCCTGTTACCGTCGTAAATAACGGTAGATTGCCCTAGTGTTACTGCGAACACCGTGTCATCAAAAGTAAGTGAAAACCTGTTTTCATCTATCAACTCTAAGGTGGCAGGTTTAGGTGTTTGACGGTAGCGGGTTTGTGCTAATACACGTTTGGGTAAGCTGTCTACGTCGGTTAAAAAGTTTGCCTTGTGAGCGGTGAGTGACTGCCACTGGCATTGTTCTTTGGTACCTACAACAAGGGTATTATCTTCAGGTCTTAAGTCAATGACATAGCGAATAAGATGGGAATGATAAAGACCTAAGCCTTTACGTTGACCTACAGTGTAAAACTGAATGCCTTTATGTGTGCCTATCTCTTTGTAGTTTTCACTGGCATCAAGGATAGGGCCTGGCTTTTCTTCGCTGAAGTCAGTTAGATAGTCACGCACGCTAGTCGTTATAAAGCAAAGCCCGCTAGATGATTTTTTGTCTGCTACGGTAAACTTTTGTTCTTTAGCTAGCTTGCGCACCTCTGTTTTGCTGAGCTCGCCCAACGGAAACAAAATATACTTTAAAATCTCTTTTGGTAAAGCCCACAAAAAGTAGGTTTGGTCTTTATTATCATCATCGCCACGGTGCAACTCTACACCGTTAGGACCATCAATGCGTTTAACGTAGTGCCCTGTTGCCATAAAGTCACAACCAAGCATTTGAGCACGTTTAACAAAAGAACCAAACTTTATGTGCCTATTGCACCACACGCAAGGGTTCGGGGTTTCCCCTTTTTCATAACTAGGTATAAAGGGTTCAACCACAATTTCATCAAACAGTTCGCGGTAGTCAAGCAGGTAAAAAGGAACATCTATTTTATCTGCCATGCGGCGTGCATCATAGGCTGCTTCTGGGCTGCAACATAAGTCAAAAGCGCCTGCGGGCCGATCATCGGGCCAAAAGCGAAGCATTGAGCCAATGATTTCAAAACCTTGCTGCTTAAGTAAGTAAGTAGCTACAGACGAGTCAACTCCACCCGACATAGCACTCAGTACTTTGGGTTTGCTTACCGCAGTGGTTTCTGTTTGAATCATTGTAGCTTCCATGACGACCTTTCTAGCCTGACTTAAGGCACAGCTAAGTAGTATACAAAATAGAGTACCGAAAGGGGAAGGTTTAGCTCACGCTCAAAAACAAAATCAGGAAAAGACGTTGAAGCTAAAACGGACCAACAACAGGCCAGTTGGGTCTAATTCCCCAAGGAATAGCTAAAAACATAAGTAGAAAGCCAATACCATAACCAATAAGCGCAGTACGGAAAGCTGCTGTCGCGTTTAACGCCCGCTTAGCCCTCGAGTATCCTAGTTGAGCAACGACTAAGGCTGCTAGCATCATGGCAATATGATAAATCGAGAAGAAAATAACCTGCACACGAAAGTCAGGGTTATTCATAAAGCCAAAACCACGAATGCCGTAAACGGGGCTTACAAAATAAAGAATAAGACCCAAAACAACCTGAATACCAAAAATAGAGGTAAACGTTACGCCTACCGTTTTATCAATGCTATCCCAGTTGCGTTTGCTGACCAAACCCCAAATGGCAACAACAAGCGCCACAAGCCCAGAAATGACAACTAACCAACGTGTAGCACTATGCAACCATAATAAGAAGACATACATAAATAACTCCCTTAGCTCTTTATACTTCTAGCTGTGAATCATACGCAAGCAGGCAAACGTCCTCACTTTCTTATTATCGGTGCAGGCATTGCCGGCTGTTCTTTAGCATATGAACTCAGCAAAAACCATAGTATCAAAGTTAGCCTGCTAGAAGCAGGTACTATAAGCAAACAAGGTGCATCCTCTGTACCCATGGCGCTCTTAAACCCACATCGTGGTCGCACCGCCA
The DNA here is from genome assembly GCA_964352605.1 of uncultured bacterium. Classification (GTDB taxonomy): domain Bacteria; phylum Deinococcota; class Deinococci; order Deinococcales; family Trueperaceae; genus JAHEBB01. The sequence continues at coordinate 1,914 of CAYGTA010000558.1, forward strand.
GAGCTACAGACTTAGATTTAAAAGGTCTAAACGCCATGCGACAATTAGCTCAAGAGTTAGAAAGTTTAGGGTTAACGCATGGTATGCACTTCACAGGTGTACTGCGCATAGCACATAACGAAAAGCAACAAAAGAAATTTGCCAAACTACATTTAAAGCAACTTAAAACAGAAGACATTACTGCCCCCTACCACGCACCCCATGGCGGCATACTCATAGAAGAAGCCGGATGGCTCGAGCCTTACAGCTTACTTAAAGCTTTAAAAGATGCCTTTATAAGCCAAGGTGGCACAGTTAAAGAAAGATGCAAAGTAGAAAAAATAGTAAAAAGGGAAGACGTGCTAGATGTTTTCACAACTGAAACAAGCCTAAGTGCTGACAAAGTTATCCTAGCTGTAGGCGCAAGCCACAACCCCAATTTAAAACTACCAGAAATGGAACGCATAGCAGGAGATGTGATTGCTTTAGACGCAAAGCTAGACATGCCCTACCCTATTGCAGGTGCCATATACGGCATGCAAAACGGCAATAAAGTCTTTATGGGCGGCAATCACCGCTCAGAAAACGAAGCAGACCCCGAAGCCATAAGCAGACTCAAGAAAAGCTCGAGCTGGTTCTTAAAAGATTTACTAGACGCGCCTATAGTGCAGCAATGGTCAGGGGTTCGAGCTAAATGTGATGACAATACACCGCTAGTCAAAGAACTCGAGCCTGATGTTTGGTTTTTTGGTGCGTTTGGGGGTCGTGGTTTTTTATGTTCTTATTTTTTAGCACAAAATCTAGCTAGGCTACTTTAACTTAATAGCTGAGATTGTTAGTTTAGGCGCTAGAATTGTTTTGTTTAATAGCTGTGTAATACCAAGCTGAATTATAAATGTCGTAAGACTTTATAATTCCGACCTAGGGGAGTACGCTCTGACCCACTCAGTCTTATGACACTTTCTAAGCAGTTTAGTATAAAGTTAAGAAAAGCTTGGTCTTTAGTAAAATATAGCGTTTCCCAGCAATTCGAAATGACGTTCAACTGGAGTCCCATGTCAAGTCTAAGCCATCA
>CAYGTA010000559.1:0-2957 GCA_964352605.1 uncultured bacterium
CTCCAAGTACAACCATTGCAACCGAAATAAGTTTAAGTGGATTCATAACTTCACTAAAAAACATAACCCCAATTACGGTAATGAGTGTTGTACCTAAACCCACCCAAACTACATAAACAGGTACAATATCAATCTCTTTTAAAGCCAAAGCCAAAGCAAAAATACTCAAACCAAACAACGTTACGGCCATAAACGTAGGAAGTAACTTACTAAAGCCATTAGACTGCTTCATGTAAAGGGTCGCAAAGACATCTAATAAAGTAGCCGCAATTAAGAACATCCAACTCATACCATCTTCTCCTAATTCTTTATACGTTAAGTATGACGTTCATGCGTCGCAGAAACGTCGCAACTTGACTAAAGAGAGTTTAAACAAGAGGGCGTTGCCAGAGCGTTACCGCATTGAAACTCAACTAGCTGCTATCTGTGTCAATGTAATGATTAATCTTAGTCAAAGCCCTATAAGCCATGAGGGTACGAACTGTTTCTTTAAAGCAGCTATATGCCCAGAAAGCTCCAATTGAAAGTAAAATTAAGCCAAGGGAAAGCTCGAGCTACTCGTCTTCGGGTAACGCGCCCGTACCTGTATCATGGGTGTTAACTTCAAAAATATTAGCTTCTAAGCTGGGTGTAGCCTGGTCAGCAACAAAAATGCCATAATTACTGCCACGAATGGTATTAGCTATAACGTTGCCTTTGGCGTCATCGCCATATAAAATGCCTCTAAGAAGATTATTCTCGAAAACGTTATTTTCTATTTGAGGTGAAGCGTTGTTTAAGACGGCAATGCCATTCATCTTATTATTGCTTAGCTGATTGTTACGAACGTGTCCAGTTGATGCATCCATAAAGCTAATGCCCGATTCCAGATTGTTTGTAAAGCTATTTTCAAGCACACTGGCGTAAGCCTGTTCAAAAAGCACCAAGCCTGAGCGGTTTGCTTCAAAGGTGTTAGCTGTCACTGTGGCTTTAGCTTGACCCACAAGCTGTACACCGAAATCAGTATTGCTACTAAAAGTATTACCTAATAGCGTGAGTTCAACCCTATCTTTAGCGTAAATACCTACTCCCTCACTCTGACTAATGTGGTTAGCCGTCGCGTCTAGGCTCGAGTTATTTCTTAGGTAGATAGTTGCCCAGGTTTTAGTTGCAATAATTTGATTATTGCTTAACTTCACACTGCTATTAGCAAATATGCTGAGCGCACCACCAAGGCTATTTTGAATAAGATTATCGCTGAGCGTGGCTGTCGCATTATCTTCAATAATAATGGCAGCTATACCGTTTTCATATTCACCATTGGTATCAAAGGTATTGTTTATTGCTTCCCCTGAAGCACTAGCTGTTAGCTGGAAGGCGACATTAGGGTTGTTTAAGAAGGTATTGCCCGTTACGCTAATTTGGCTTTGATGGGTTGCTGAAACTGCGCTCCAATAACCCCCACCCGTGTTTTCTACATGATTGTTGCTAAACTCAACCGTTGCATGATTAAAGGCGATAACTGCACTCGAGTGATTGTCAATAAAACGATTCTCGTGCAGGGTAGCAAGCACATTATTTTCAAGGCTAATCGTTGCGTAACCCTCTTCAAAATTTCCATTTGCTTCAAAGAGATTGAGGTTTGCGTTTAGGCTTGCGTTGTCAAGAATAATGACAGCACCTCCCTTATTATTTATAAAGCTATTACCCACAAGGCTTACAGAAGCGTTGCCTTCTGCGTAAACTCCCGACAAATCGAAGCTGCCATTCTCAGTAAATAGGGTGTCTGTGACAGTGACTTGAGCATTAGCAAAAACACTTATACCCGTAGCATTAGCATGAAAAAGGTTGCTGCTTAACGCAACGCTAGCTGTTTTATCTACAGATAAACCGTCTAACTGATTGGCTATAAATTCGCTGCTTGTAATTTTACCTTTTGCGTTTCCCAGCACGTAAAGACCCGAACCATAAGCAAGATTATCTGTACTAGACTCTAGGTAAACAGCGCCCGAAAAGTGTGACTCACGAATGTCAAAACTTGCATCCGTAATGCTCATAATGCTAGCGGCAGCTTCACCGACGTACTCAAAGCTAATACCTTCAATAGTTACAGCAATATCTCCTTTGATGCGAATACCAATGGGCGACGCGCTAATAACAATAATCGTGCTGTCTTTACCTGCCCCACTTAAATTAAGGTCAGCCGTAATCGTTACTGTTTCAGTCAGCTCAAAACGACCCGCTTCAAGAACAATATCTCCTCCAAGGCTAAGCCGAGTTAGCAGATCTATGGGGCTTGCTAGACGTGTCTCTTGAGCAAACCCAAACGCAGTTAAGCTACTCCCTAGACATACCAGAATAAGAGCTAAGGGGTGTGTAATTTTAGATAAAAACATTTGGCTCACCAACTCACTTTCTAAAAACCTTGGTAAATCCAGCTCGGTCAAATACTACAAACAAACCTGTTTTCCCTTGCTAGCTTCAGTATGCCAAAGCAGACGTTTCAGTAGCGTTTCAGTTGGGTAAATCTTCTTGCTCGAGTTTTTGAACAGCCCTATAAGCCCTGAGAGTACGAATTACTTCTTTAAGGCAGCTATAAGCCCAAAAAGCCAAAAGTAAAATAAAAAGAAAGGAAAAAAATAGGTCCAATTTTTCTTGAGACAGAGCAGTCGTCAAAAGGGTTGTAAGTAAAGCAGATAAAATAAAACCAAGGACAGCATCTGTATAAACGTAAAGCTTATAAGCACTCGAGTTTTGAGTTAGGTTTTTAAAAGCGTAACTCTTTAATCCTTCTCTTGTTTTAAACGCAGCAATAATCATGCGGTCACCCTTTTGGAACCGTAGCTTAGAATTAGCTACGGTTAATTCAACAGTTTTGTCATTAAGGGTTAAGAGATAAATGTACTCATCATCTTTGCGTACACCATACCTAGTATGCGTAACAATACGTTCTTTTCGGTGCTGAATTTTGCTTAAAT
>CAYGTA010000560.1:0-2955 GCA_964352605.1 uncultured bacterium
ACTGCTTTATAATTCCGACCTTGCCGACGTAGTCGAGACAGCTTTGGGGACTACGCTCTGACTCACTCAGTCTTATGACACGATTAAATCAGTTTAGTATAAGATCGCTTGTTACCTGAACGCCTTGAATCACATCTTATCGGAGCACCTTAAATCATTGAAACAAATGCACTAAGCGAAGGTCTTACATTCATCATAGAATTGCTATCGCAGTTTTCAAGTTAAACACCGCATCGACTTAGCCCATCCGTTTTTACTCACCTAGTTCAGCATTCAAAACACTGCAATTGTTTTAAATACAAAAGGCTATAGTAGCTAGCAAAACCCGTTTGAAGCTAAAAACTCGAGTTCCTCGGGGTGCTAAGCAAACGAAGAAAGCGAAAACTGTTTTACTTCTGACCACCGCCCATTAGCTACTGACAACGCCTTAGCAGCTTAGAAATACCTTCTGTAAGCCCAAATAAAAGACATTAGCTTTTATTTCTTATCTTTTTATGTTGAAATCATGGTAACTTTACATCAAAGGAAGCTTATGATTTGGTCAGTATACGTACCCGTTATTTCGTTAATCCTATTTTTCATCTGGATGTTACGCATTACGCTAAGAGCAAGATCATCTTTAAGCAAGCTAGAAAAAGAACTCGAGCAGCTTAGTACTTTGCTTGAAGGCTTAATTAAGAATCGTCGCTTTACTGATTCCCATGAGTACTGGCTTGATGATACTTTTGAGTTTATTACGCGTAATAGTAGTATTCCTAAAAATCCTTTGTTAGAGCTTATTAATCGTTTTTACGCCATTCGGCTTTTAACTTCACCAGATATTTCTGCCATTTTGAATTCTATTGCAGATCGTGAGACAGATAAGCTTGAAATTGCTCGTGAAGCCCCTAATAACCTGTTACTCCTTGGCATTATGGGAACCGTGATTGGCATGGTAATTGCGCTAGCAAGCTTTGGCTTGAGTGGTTTTGGCGATGAGTCTACTTTAAGTGTAGGGCGTATTTTGAGTAGCATGTTTATTGCCTTTATTTCAACTGGCATGGCACTTTTCATGTCTGTATCTACCAGAGGTTATCTTGAAAAAGTAACGCTCCATCAAGCAGAGATTTTAGCTGACATTGATAGTTACGCCTTTAATTACTTAGCCCCCATCTTGTTACCTAAGCAAGATGCAGCCGTGCAAGAACGCTTGCAGGAGTTACTCTCACAACAACAAAAAACTATGGGCGAGTCTATGAAGCGTAGCTCTGCCACGCTTGATCAATTTAGTAACGTGCTTAGTAACGCTGAGCAGGTCACGCAAGGTCTTAGTACTAGCTTGTCAGAAAACGCATCAACCTTAGCTAAAGTGGGTCACCGCATCTCAACTGACCTTAATAAAGTAAGTGATGATTTATCTATTAAAATGCTTGACGCTCTTAATTTAATGAATCAGAATTTAAATAAGCAGCAAAGTGGCCTTGAAGTGGTTTATAGAGACATGCAACAGCAAGTCTTTCAAGATAAGCAAAGTACTAACGATCAAACAGACATGCTGCAACAACGCATGGCAGAAACCATTGACTTACTCAAACAAAATAATTTAGAACTCACCAAAGGTCTAACCAGCATGTCAGCACACTTAGCACAGCAAAGTGAAATACAAACGCAAACCATTCTTGATTTACGTCAAGATTTACGTGTACTTAGTACGCATGTCCTTGAAGCACAAGAAGAGCAGCAAAGAACCTTTATTGAAACCGTGCAATCTTTCTTACAAGGCCAATTTGCTGAACTCAGCCGTTCCTTAGGCTTACGTCGTAAAGGATAACGATGGCAAGCAGACGTAAAAAACGCTCGAGTTTTAATCCTTTTATTTCTTTGACTGATATTTTGTTTAATTTGGTCTTGGTGCTTATTTTTGTTACGGCTTTATTTGCGCAGGATATAACAAGGAAGTACGCAGAGAATAGTGCTTTTCAGAATCGCTTGAACGCCTTGCAGTTAGAGCGTGATGAGCTGTTTTCTAGTGTCGAGGGTTTAAGTAGTGACTTGGATGATGCTGCTGCTCTAGAAGCTGAACTTAAGGGCTTAAATACCTCTTTAGAAGAACAGATTGGTGCTTTGGTTAGTAATTTAGATAGCGCCCAGCTTTTTCAGCAAGCCCTTGCAGAGCGCATTTCTGTACTTATTGCTGACCTTGATGATGCTGAACTTGAAAAACAAATTCTTGAAGAAAAACTCACTGTTGTCATTGGTGACTTAGATGTAACTGACGCTGCCAATAAATTACTCGAAGAAGAAATTACGCTAACCCTAGGTAGCTTAGATCAGGCTCAACGCGACGCCTTGAATTTACGCTCTCAAGTTGCAGATTTATCTCGAAATAACTTTTTGGTCATTGAACTCGAGTGGTTTACGCAGAGTCATGATTTGGATTTGCATATTGTTGATCCTAAGGGTAATCGCTTTTATTGGAATCAGGCTACTTATGAGAATGAGAGTTCTCGTTTGACGCTTGATAACCGTTTGGGTGCTAGGCCTAATAAGCCGGGGCTTGAAATTTGGACTGCGCGTGATGTTATTGCTGGAACATATCGTCTTGAGGTTGGCTTGTGGGGTTGTGATAGGGCAAGTGAAAATGATTCTTATAAACCTTGTTCGGCAGATGGTACTGCAAACTTACTTATTCGCCATAGGGATGGTGATGACTTGATTACAAATATAGATATTCCTGCAAATCAGAGTTACGCGAATATTAATGGTTCTGAATTTACACTAGATGAATCATTGTTTGACAGGCTCATAACTATTGCAACTATAGAAATAACTGATAACGATGGTGAACTGAATTTAGAGGTTCTACCTGCTAATGGTCTAATAAGTACACGCTTAGCCACTACAAATTAATAATTTACCCATTGCTTTCCGCTAAACCATCACTTCAATAAGGTACGGACCTTTTTTCGCTAAGGC
>CAYGTA010000561.1:0-2947 GCA_964352605.1 uncultured bacterium
TCATCGGTCATGCCGACCATCAGCTCAACGCCCTCTTTAGCCATCGGTTGTACCAAATAACCGTCAAGGTCTTCCAACTGATTAGTTTGAGCTAAACGATCATGAATTTCTTGACAAGCAGTTTTGACTTGCTCAGCGGTCTTGAGGTTTAACTTAACAGCATCAAACTCAGACTTATGAACAAGGGTTTCAGAAGCCAGCTTAACCACAACAGGATACCCCAGCTCAGCAGCAAACTCGGCTGCTTGCTCAGCGCTCGAAGCTGTCTTAGCGACAATAATTGGTAAACCAAAGGCAGCAAGAACCTTATCAACCTCAGCAGGCATAAGCCAACCGCCACCCTCGGCTTGTTTGCGTTTACACAAACCCCTAGCTAGTTCAATATTTAGGTCAGCATGATTAGGAATTTTACCCAAAGGGCGTTCACGCCAAGCCGCGTACTCTCTAACTCTCGCAAGCGCATTAGCTGCTGACTCAGGAAAACGGTAACTCGGAATATGTTCACCCTCTAAAGACAAGTCATCACTCACACCCTGAGCAGCCATGAAACAAGCTAAAACAGGTTTGCTAATTCCTAAGGCTCGAGTGTTTCTTACGGCGTCTCGCATGGCTCGGGCTATGTTTTCTGTTTCTGCTAAACCTACAGGAATGAAGATAACGAGAACTGCGTCATAGCCTTCATCTTGCAGCATGGTTTCTATGGTTGCTTGGTATTGCTCAGCGTTGGCTGAGGCAATCATGTCAATAGGATTATTGAGGCTGGCTGCTGGTGGGAGTATCTGCGAGAGCTTTTCTTTAATGTTGTCTGTGGGGCTAGGTACTTCTAAACCTTCGGCAGATAGTGCATCTACCGCTAAAATGCCCGGACCACCCGCGTTGGTGACAATAGCAACACGATTGCCTTCAGGTAACTTTTGACCAGCTAAAAGTGCTGACACATCAAACATTTCTTCAAGGGTATCTGCTCTAATAATGCCTGCTTGGTGAAAAACAGCTTCAACCGCTGTTTCACTTGCTGCCAGTGCAGCCGTGTGAGAGCTAGCTGCTTTGCTGCCTGCCTGTGAGCGTCCTGCTTTTACAACTAAAATAGGTTTTTTGCGTCCAATTCGCCTTGCTAGTCTTGCAAATCGTCTGGGGTTACCAAAGGATTCTAAGTAGAGCAAAATCACTTTGGTTTGAGGGTCATCTTCCCAGTACTGAATAAGGTCGTTACCAGATACATCGGCATTATTACCTAAACTCACAAAGCTAGATAAACCAAGACCAAGCGTTTCAGCAAGTTCAAGAACAGCAAGACCAAGCGCGCCACTGTGCGACGCCATAGCAATACTGCCATGGGGCGGAAAAACAGGGGAGAAGCTGGCATTAAGGCTTACATTAGGGTCAGTGTTTAACAGCCCAAGACAATTGGGGCCTACAATGCGCATGCCGTAACCCCGAGCTTTAGCAAGTAGAACCTGCTGTCGTTTCTTACCCTCAGGACCTGTCTCAGCAAACCCTGCACTAATAATGACCAGTGACCGCACACCCTTTTGACCACAATCCTCAACAACATCAAGAACAAATTTTTCAGGCACAGCAATAACAGCCAAATCAATAACACCCTCAACTGCTTTAACACTCGAGTATGCGGGTATTGAGCCAACAACATTTGCTTTTGGGTTTATAGGGTAAACAGGTCCGTTGTAGCGGTTTCTGACTAAGTAATCTAAGATGCGCCCTCCAATGCTATTGGGGTCACGAGATGCACCTATGATGGCAACGCCACGGGGTTTAAAAAAGGGAGTGATTGAGGCAACGGTTGCGATGCGTTCACGCATTTCAAAGCTTTCAACACTTTCACGGTTAGGCAATATGGAAAAGCTAACATCAACGTAGCCGCCATCTCTGTCTTCTTTGACAGGAAAGCCACTGGTTTTAAAAAGCTCTCGCATTTGCCGATTAGCAGCTTCTGTTGGTCCAAAAAAGTGACTTATCCCGTGCCTAACTGCAACAAGTGCTAAGCGTTCTAAAAGGAGGGTTCCTAAACCTTTACCTTGATAGCTGTCATCTACAAGAAAGGCAACCTCTGCCGAATCAGCTTCGCTAGATTCACTTACATAAAGCCCATGCGCAATAATGTGTGGGTCAGAAGAGTTGCCTGTTAACACAATAAGAGCTAACTCTGAATCAGGAGAACCCAACTTCAAAAGTTGCTGAGCTGCTATGTCTGCTGAAACTTCACCAAAAAAACGATTCGCTCGAGCTTCACGAGAAACGTGTTCTAAAAATTCAATAAGTAGGGCTTCATCTTCTGCTTGTACCGGACGTAATTCGGCAGTACTACCATCTTTTAAAATAACCTGACCTTGTTCTATAGGACCTTGAGGTAAAGGGGATTGATAAAGTAAATCTGACATAAAACCACTATAGACCGAACTTGGAGTCTGAAGGTAAGTTGGCTTTAAAAAGTAGGGTAAAGCTGATAGAAAGCTATTGCCAAAGCGAATAATCAGCCTTGAACTCTGATAGTTTGTCCCACAAACGCTAATATTGGTTTACGCGCAAAAAAGAAAGATTTAGGTTCAAAGGATGTGAGTCTAATAAGTTCCAAATTTTGAAATTATAGCAGCTTTCAAGGTAAACACACCATCAACCTAGTACATCTGTTTTTACTCACCTAGTTCGGCATTTAATACCATTTCCGTTTGGTTCCTTAAAGAACTAAACGCGGTCTTGGACCGTTGAAACCAATATCAAGTCCGCTTAGGAGCGTATAAATCTCTTTAGAGTTTAGTAAGCGTACGATCAAACTTGGTATAAAACGTTTGCAGTGTTTTAAATGCAAAAGGCTATACCTATTCCAATAAGTACAAGACCTGTGACCTTCTAGACTATGCAGAAAAGCTCGAGTTTCTAGCCAAACTTGCTTAAATTTTGTATCATCATGACTTCACGTGAGGCGCGA
>CAYGTA010000562.1:0-2945 GCA_964352605.1 uncultured bacterium
CGTAATCAACTCTGTAAGAGTTTATGAAGTACCTTTTCGGACTTGGTATAAGCTACGGAAAGCGTGTTGCTCAAATACTTTTGTACTGTTTTTATAGCGCAATGTTACGTTTAGATATCAATTTAAAGAGCGTTTTATGAAAACAGACTTATTAAAATAAGAAAAAAGTAATGATTAAGGCTCTATACTGTTTTTAGCTCGAAAGAGCAGTCTCGAAAGCAATGAAGCTTAGTTTGCAATGTTGGGCGCTTAAACTAAGTGGAGCTAGTAGCGCAACCGGTCGAGGAATACTTGCAGCGTCATCTCTTACGTTTTCTTACGTCGTGCATTATTTCCCTTTAACTCTTTCTCACCTCTCCTTTACCGGTTAGCTACCTTGAGTCACCCTAGCTCGCTTTGTATGTTTTTCAAGCAAAGTCAAGCTAAACAACCGGTTAAGGAATTCATCTTGCGTTATCTCTTACGTTATCTTGCATCATGCATTCTTTCTCTTACACTATCTTAGCTCTCCTTAACCGGTTACTTTTTTCTTCTATTAATTTAAAGTAGCTAAAAAACATAAAACAGCCACTACTTATGTCCTTGATTAAGCCAAACTCGAGTGTTTTTGAGTTTTTTGTTTTGTTATTTAAGCTTTTTCACTTAACTCTGGATTATAGAAAAATATTATTTTATTCAAACCCCTATGATTAGCCTATACCTATAGTAGCTGTCACTACGAAGCATCTTAAGCTTGCTTAAGAGTTGTTGTTCAGAACTCATATACTCTGTATGCGGCAGCTATTTTGTTTGAAACAATCAAACCTATACTTCTTAACGAAGCGAAAAACGCTTTGTGTGCACACAAACAAGAATAAAAACTTGGAGGAAACATAATGAAGAAAGTATTTGTATCACTCGTAGCCGTATTGGCTTTAGCATTTGCAACTGCGCAAGACATGCCAGCAACCGTAGTAGACATAGCAACTAGCAATGAAGATTTCTCAATTTTAGTTCAAGCAGTTGTAACAGCTGAATTAGCAGAAACGTTATCAGGCGAAGGCCCGTTTACTGTATTTGCTCCTACCAACGAAGCATTCGCAGCAGCTTTAGAAGCTCTAGGTATTACTGCTGAAGAACTATTGGCAAGCGAAGGCTTAGCAGGAATTCTTACTTACCACGTAGTAGCTGGCAAACTAATGGCAGCAGACGTACTCGCAGCAGTTGAAGCAGGCGGCGGCGAAGCAATGGTCGAAACTGTAAACGGTGCACCTATCACTGTAACTGTTGTTGATGGCATGGTCATGATTGACGGCACAGCCACTGTAACTGCAGTTGATCTTGAAGCAGGTAACGGCGTAGTACATGTTATAGACGCAGTTATTCTTCCACCAGCAGAATAAGAAACCCCTTTAAACACTCGAGCCGCTCTTAGGAGCGGCTTTTTTATTGCCTTGAAGCTTTGCGTTTTTCACTACCTTCTTTATACTATTTTCTGTGTTCTAATTTCTTTTGTGTCTCAGTGTTATTTTGGTGTTAATTTGAAAGAGGAGCGGTAATGGATGCTTTAATTACGGCTTTTAACGCAACCATTCCAACTTTTTTGCTTGTTTTATTAGGTGCTTTTGCAGATAGACTTTTTCCTAAGCTTGATATTCAGACGCTTAGTAAGCTAGCTGTGTATATTTTTATTCCTGCGCTTATGTTTGATGCGCTTGCTGCTACAAATCTTAGCTTATCAGCAGCTTTACTTTTATCTTTAGCCTATTTTATTTATTTGCTTGTTTTGGGTCTTATGTCGTGGTTTGGCTCTACAGGGCTATCCATGATTGAACGTCGTGGCGTTTTAGCAACAGCTTTATTTGGAAATACTGGGAATATGGGTTTACCGATTACCCTTTTTGCGTTTGGTCAAGCCGGACTCGAGCGTGCAGTGGTTTTGTTTGTTTTGTCTATTGTGGCTATGTTTTCGTTAGGCCCTGTGCTTTTATCAGGTAGTTCTGAGGGTTGGGTTAGGCGTTTGTGGGATGCTGTTAGGTTACCACCTTTTTGGGCTACCTTTTTGGGCGTTGCGGTGAATGTTTCTGGTTTAGCTATGCCTGTCTCACTCGAACGGAGTATTGATTTATTGGGGAGTGCTGCGATTCCTGTAATGCTTATTTCTTTAGGCATTCAGATGCGTCGTAGTTGGGTTTGGGAGCTGGGGGGTGCTGCGGTTCGTACGAGCTTTTTCAGAATGTTTATTGGGCCTTTTGTGGCTTTTGGGGTGGCTTTATTGTTTGGTTTAGCCGCACTCGATTTACGTGTTTTGGTACTTAGTGCTGCTATGCCTGCTGCAGTAACTATGTTTGTGGTTGCTGTTGAGGTTAAGGGAGATTTTGCTGGGGTTGCTAAGTCTGTGGTTATGACTACCGTGTTATCTTTATTTGCTATTATGCTGGTTCTTTTTTTACTGCCTTTGTAGCTTCTTATTGGCAGTTGGGGCAGCGGCCTTTTAATTCAAGATTAGGTTCATTAATAGACCAACCGGAGGCTTTTTCAGCGTGGCTTTTCAGCATATTTATTGGAGTTTGCCCTTGTATGCTTAAAATAGGTAAGTCTGTTACACTGCCGCATTGTTCACAAATTAAGTGATGGTGGTCAGATAAGTTGCTGTCAAAAATAGCTTCACCTGACTTTCCTCTTATTTCTCTGACCAGTCCAGCATCTTTTAAAACATTTAGATTCAGGTAGACAGTTGATAAACTGAGGTTATGTCCTCTATTTTTTAGGTCTTGATAAAGCTGCTCTGCATTTGTATGTCTATTTTTTTCTTTAAAGTAAGTAACTATGACTTCTCGAGGTTGGCTATAGCGAAGCCCATAACTTTGGAGTACCTGTCTTATGTCTTTAGGATTATTCATAGCTTCCTTAGAGCCTTTAGTTTAGCATATTCACATATTTTTGGGTATTAGGGTTTTTACGGG
>CAYGTA010000563.1:0-2941 GCA_964352605.1 uncultured bacterium
GATGATACCTCTGGCTCAGTGCTGCTTTCGGACTTGGTATTGTTTCGACGATCCATGAATCGGATGTTATCGGAACTCCAAGATCGCGTTTACTTTATTAATAAAGTAAACGGAAATAGTATTAGTATTAGATTTACTCGAGCCAGTTAAGAGCTAGCTGCGCTGCCTGCTGCAAAGTCCAGCTTTGGCTTTGCTCAAGCATTGAATTTAAAAATGCTAAACCCAACTGCTCTTTGCATAGCGCTAAATTCTGCTCAAAGTCTGTTCTTTCAAAAGGACGCAAAGGATAATTAAATGCATCTCTAAAATGATTATTTGCCGCTAAGAGCTTGAGGGCTGTTAAAGCATCATTCTGCTGCAAAGCCAAGCTAGCAATTGCAGTTAAAGTATCTATAATACCCGGAGGTTTATTAAGACTAAGATAAAGCTTCAGACTTTCCCTAAAGTAATCATGCGCGCTAGTTAAGTTAAGCAAATAGCGATGAGCAATCGCCAAACCCAAAAGAGCCTCAGCCTTTAAATCTTTACTATTTAACGTTTCACTAAGCCGATAAGTCTCCTCATAACAACGCAACGCCTCTTCAAACTGATCTTGCCTTTGCGCAACAAGCCCAAGATTATTAAGCGTATGCGCCCGACCATGCTCATCACCCTTTTGTTCAGTAAAAACTAAACTCTGCTCAAGATAATCACGCGCAGCATCAAAATCACCCAAAATACTACTAAGCAAACCAAGATTACTAATAGACAACTCTAAACTATCCTTATGACCAAGCTCTAAGGCAAGCATTTGACTCTGCTCAAACAAAGCTCGAGACAGCTCAAACTGTGACTGCGTCGCCGCCAAAATACCCAACTCATTCAAACACTTAATACTAAGCGAATTCTCAAGCAAAGCCTGCGAAAGCTCAAGTGACTCATCTAAAAGCTGCTGCGCCTTGGCAAAACCACCCGTACTTCTTGCCAACCTAGCCGCGTTATACAAAGCGTGAGCATAAAGACGCTCATTACCTACAGGCCTTTGCCCTAAAGCCTTCTCAAACCAATCTAAACCCTCTTGAAAGTCACCTTTGACATACCAAAAAATACCCAAACTATTCAGCAACGCCAAATTCAAAAGCGCATCATGTATTAAAGACCAACTAAGCGCCACCTCAAAATTACTCTTTTCAAGCTCGAGTGTTTTCAGCCAGCTTCTTTGCTCACTTGTTCTTAACTTAGTTTCAGCCGCCTGAGCTAGCTTCAAAAAGTAACGAGCATGCTGAGCTTCATAGATTTTCTTTTCAGCAGTAGCTTCACTTAGCTTTTCACTCGTGAATCTATAAATAAGATTATGCCTTTCAAAACGACTATTCGTCGCATTTCTAAGTAAAGACTTATCAAGCAAAGAAGCAAGCACAGGCAAAGTGGTACCACAAACCTCAGCAGCAGCTTCTCTTCTAAACCCACCCTTAAAAACAGCCAAACGCATAAGGTTCGTTTGCTCATTAAGGCTAAGCAAACGCCAAGAATACTCAAAAGCAGCCCGAAGGCTTTTATGTCTTTGCGGCACACCCTGCTTCGAGTCAAGCAAAAAATCAAGATTACCTTTAAGTTCAGCAGCAATATCTTCAAGATTCATCATACGAACCCACGCTGCACTAAGCTCTAAAGCCAAAGGCGCACCCTCAAGTAAATTACAAATACTAAGCAAGTGAACCAAATTATGCTCAGTTAGTTCAAACCTAAGATCAGCCCGCTTAGCCCGCTCCACAAAAAGCTGAATCGCCTCTTGCTCCTTAGCTTCAGTAAGGCTATCAAAAGAAGCACTTAAGGTAAGCCCCTGCAAGCCATAAACAGCCTCCTCAGCAATATTTAAACGCTCACGAGACGTCACCAAAAAAGATACATTTGGGCACGCAGCCAAAAGCAAAGAAATAAACTCAGTATCTTGAATAAGATGCTCATAATTATCTAAAACAAACAAATAATAATCAGTGTTAATAAAATCAATAAGCAGCTCAACACAATCCTGCTGAGACTGCACACTCAACCCCAAAACTTTCGCAAGCTGCACAGGAATAGCCGATGCATCTGGCAAAGCATCTAGAGCAAGAAAATAAACACCCTGCCACAAACTATTAAGCAACTGCGACCAAGCCAACTCAAGACCCAAGCGTGTCTTACCCATACCCCCAAGACCCGTCACACAAATCAAACGATACTCAGGCTGCAAAACAAAACCACTTAACTCAGCAAGCTCAAGCTTACGACCCACAAAAGATGTTTTAAGCACCGGCAAATTATGCCTAACCACAACCCCACTCGCAACAGCATCTGAAAGCAAAGTAGCAACCGGCGCAGGTGACAAGGCCAAGCCAAGTTCCTGCATCTCACGCATCAAAACAGACGCTCGAGTACTCTTAGTTGACTGCAAAAGACTATAAATAAACTCGAGCTGCTTGGGTTCAAGGGCTGCCGTGCCTGCCAAGCCATAAGCTTTCTCAGCCAAACTCACTGCATTTTGAAAGTCACCTTTCGTGGCAAGCGTTTCACTTTGCTGCAAATAAGCTTGCCTAACAAGACCCGCTAAGTACTCACGCGTACCCAGTATCCACTCTTCTAACTCAACACTTAAACCCTTTATATAAAGACCATCTAAAAATGCACCCGTATAAAGCGCAATGACCTTAGAAACATCATTTTCTTCATGAGCTTTAATAAGCTCAATAGCATCATGCTCAAGTGAAACACTTAACTTAGATTCATCTTGAGTAAACGCCTCAGGGTTAGCCTCACGGATATAACTCAAGGCAACCCGTAAACCTGACATAGGCCGAGCTGTAGAAGCGTAAAAAAGGTGTGCAAGATGCCGCCGCTCTTTACTACCCTCTAAACTCAAGTAACTAAGCAGTAACAAAGGCTTAGGGCGACTAAGAAAACTACCAGCCAGCTCAAACTT
>CAYGTA010000564.1:0-2939 GCA_964352605.1 uncultured bacterium
AGTGCTGGTATGCAAGATTCCGGTGATCTAGAAAGCATACCTATGACAGGCAGTGAAAGTACAGGCGTTTTTGATGCAAATAGGTTATCTCAAGCATTCTTTAACATGAATACCGCGGTACCTAACCTAGATGAACTTCAGCCATTCCAAGATTTACAGTTTTTAACCATAGAAGAAGCCCAACTTGTCTCATATGGTGAAGGTGACACAGAACTCGAGCCGGGCTTTGGGTTTATGGTTTTTTCTGAACAGGCCATACCCTTTGGTGCAACAGGAACTTACCCTGCTATTGTCATTGGCTTTTTAGAGGGTATGAATAACATGAGTAACATAGGTTCAATCTTAATTAATAATGGTGAAGCACCCTCAGTTAGCATTACGGTACTCGAGTATAGTGATGCTTTGCTTCATCTTAAGATTTCTGGAACGTATTGTGCTTTGCCTAATTTGGATCCTCAGTCGAATGTTTGTTTGAGTCCAGATACGCTTGAAGCTGAGCTGTTTAAACCGTTTGGCTGGGTATATTCGTCAGATGGATTTAGTAGCATTGATACGCCAGGTATGACTGTTTATAGGGATGATTTGTTGCAACGTGTTTCAGATCAAGGTTTGAATTTGCCGTCTGTTACGCCTCCATCTCCTAGTGAAGCTCCTTCAGAACCTGAACTACCTGAAAGTGCCGGTGATGGTTTAGCTGAGCAGCCAGCTTGTAGTTGTAGTTGTGAAGAGTTTCAGGCTTTTGAAGCTTTAAGTGAGGAGCTTGAAACTATGCCAGCTGAGGATTTAGCTAATGGTTTACCACCAGAGGCTGAGATGCTCATGCAGTGCTTAACGCCTTGCATGATGTCTTATGCTCAATGTTTGGACTAAGATTTGGTTGAGTATCTCCAAGGTGTGCTTGCAAAATAGAAACACATCTTGGAGCGAGTAAAGACAAATCAACCTAGCCCTAGTGCAAATTCACTAGGGCTTAACTTAGTTATCTGCCTCGGCTAATAGTATAAATTGAAGCTTTAGCTCCTTTTCTTACTAGGGTGACATTTTTACCTGACTGGCTTTCATGATTGCTCTAAAGGTACGATTCATTGTTAGGGCATCTTCGGCTGTAAATTTTATGGTTCGTTCGCCTGCGCGTTCTATGCTTGGTATGAACAGGCATTGATCTGCTCTTGTTTGATGGTCGAAATCAAGTTCAATGTTGCAGTTTGGGGTTAAACGTAGGGGTTTTGCTTCTGCTAAGTTCTCTAGGGCTTCTTGAGCGGCTTTTTTTATTAATGCTTGTGCTTTACTAGGATGAAGGTGAATGGCGCTAAAGGTTGAATAGCCTTCTTTTACTACAACACCTTTTACTTGTTTGCCAATAAATGTTTGGACTTGATTTACGGCTTTGTCATCTCCTGTAACTAGCACTATAGGTACGTCATAGTGGCCTGCGAGTACGGCGTTTAAGCCGAACTCTCCTGTTGATATGCCGTTAAGGCGAACATCATTTAGGTAGCCTGTCCAGGTGTGTGCTAGGGGCGCGGCGGGTGTGCCTGCTTTGGCATGGTAGCCAACGTAAAAGGCTGCGTTTACTTGTTCTTGGAGTCCTTGCATCATGCCGAGTTCTTTGTCACTGCCAGATATGAAGCGTAGTTCCGGATGCAACTCTTCGGGTATTAAGTTACGCATGCCGTCATGTGAATCATTGACAATGACTTCGGTTGCTCCTGCGGCAAATGCACCTTCTGCAGCTGCGTTTACTTCTTTTGTCATTCGTAAACGAGCTCTTTCGTATTCTACGGTTGATGAGGGGTCTAGTCCTAGTTCTGGTGGCATGACCTGAACCCAACTGCTTACACCGCAAACACCTTCCATATCAGCTGATATTAATACCTTCATGAATACCTCCTGTTTTACTTTATAGTAGTTGTCTGATAAAACTAAGGCCCTTATTTAGGACTTTTGTTTTAAAGGTTACTTAAGGTAGTGTATTTCCTGCCGCTCGGTAGATTTCGTACCATTCTTCACGCGTTAGTAAAATGTCACTAGCTTTGCAGCAATCTTTTAAACGCTGATTATTTGTTGTGCCTGTAACTGGCTGCATGTGGGCGGGGTGGCGCAGTAACCAAGCTATGGTGATGGTTGTATTTGTGACGCTATAGTGCTCAGCAATTTCATTAATTTTTGCGTTGAGTTCAGGGAATTTCTCATTATCAAGGAATACGCCTTCAAAAAATCCGTATTGAAAGGGTGACCAAGGTTGAATGGTTATGTCGTTCAAACGGCAGTAATCAAGAATATAGCCATCTCGATCAACTGATTGATCAATTTCCATATTTACGTTAAAGCCACTATCTATCATGGTGGTATTGGTAATGCTGAGTTGAAGTTGATTAGCAATGAGGGGTTGCTCTACATATTTCTTTAAAAGCTCAATCTGCCTAGGGTGCTGATTGCTTATTCCAAAATGCCTGACTTTACCTTCAGTATAAAGTTGATCAAAGGCTGCGGCGACTTCTTCGGGTTCCATTAGAGTGTCAGGTCGGTGTAGTAAGAGGACATCAAGATAATCGGTCTTTAAGCGTTTCAGGCTTCCTTCTACTGAAGCTAAAATGTGTTCTTTAGAGAAGTCAAACATGCCTTTGCGAATACCGCATTTGGATTGAAGTATGATCTGCTCACGAACTTGATTATTCATCTGGATGGCTTCTGCAAATACCTCTTCGCAAGTTCCACCTCCGTAAATGTCAGCGTGATCAAAGAAATTTGCACCTTCATCAAGTGCTGTCTGAACAAAATGTTCTGCTTCTGTTTTTTCGAGGCTATTAATACGCATGCAGCCTACAGCAACTACAGGAACCTCTAGACTACTGCTACCTAACTTCATTGTTCGCATAAGACCATTCTCCTTATTCGCTAATTAATTTTTTGAACTCGAGTTAACCATATCAAGTTTT
>CAYGTA010000565.1:0-2937 GCA_964352605.1 uncultured bacterium
TATTCAGAACCTTTAACTCAGTCCTGTGAGGCTGGAAAGGAGTAGTGATGGTTCTACGTTTGTGTCAATTTGTGTTTTTGTGTTGCGCCTTTGTTGGGCGTTATTTTTTTGGCGGACTTTCGGGTTCGTTTTTTTTATTTAGGGAGGCTTGTTGTGACGCTTAAGTTTAAGTCTGCGCTTATGTCTTCGCAAGATATGGAGCGTGCGTTGACGCGTATTGCGCATGAGATTGTTGAGCGTAATAAGGGTGCGGGTAATTTGGCGCTTGTGGGGGTGCACACGCGGGGGGTGCCGATTGCTGAGTTTATTGCTGCGAAGATTAGTCAGTTTGAGGGGGTTGAGGTTGCGGTGGGTAAGCTTGATATTACGCTTTATCGTGATGATTTGAGTGAGATTGCGTTGCAGCCTGTTGTTAAGCGTACTGAGGTTCCGTTTGATGTTCATGGTTTGAAGATTGTGCTTGTGGATGATGTGCTTTATACGGGGCGTACGGCGCGTGCTGCTTTGGATGCGCTTATTGATATGGGTCGTCCTTCGGTGATTCAGTATGCGGTTTTGGTGGATAGGGGGCATCGTGAGTTGCCTATTCGTGCGGATTATGTGGGTAAGAATGTGCCTACGAGTGGGTCTGAGGTTATTAAGGTGAAGCTTGAGAGTATTGATGGTAGTGAAGCGGTTGAGTTGTGGGAGTTGCTTAAGTGATTGCGGGTAGTACGCCGGTGACGTTGGCGTCTTCGTCTAGTTCGGGTGAGGAGTCTAGTCGTAAGAAGCATTTGCTTGATTTTTCTGATTGGTCTCGGGCGGATGTGCTTGCTTTGTTTGATACTGCGGATGTTATGGCGCAGGTTATGTCTCGTACGATTAAGAAGGTTCCTGCGTTACAGGGCTTTACGGTGGGTACCTTGTTTTTTGAGAATAGTACGCGTACTAAGCTTAGTTTTGAGCGGGCTGCGCGGGCGCAAAGTGCAGATGTTATTTCGTTTGCTGCGGGTGCGAGTTCTTTAAGTAAGGGTGAGTCTATTAAGGATACGTTGCGTACGATTGATCAGATGCAGAGTGATTTGTATGTGGTGCGGCATGCGGTTTCGGGGGTGCCTTATCAACTCACTGATTGGACGGACGCTAGTATTGTGAATGCGGGGGATGGCCGTCGGGCACATCCTACGCAGGCACTTCTTGATGCTTATACGTTTAAGAAGTCGTTTAATGGGTTTGATTCGTTTGAGGGTAAACGGTTGGCTATTGTGGGTGATGTTATGCACTCGAGGGTGGCTAGGTCTAATGTTGAGCTTTGGACGCTTTTGGGGGGCGAGGTTGTGCTTTGTGGGCCTGCTATGTTGTTGCCTCGTGAGTTTGAGGCGTTTGAGGCTGTGTCTTTAACGCATAGTGTGTCTGAGGCTGTTGAGGGTGCGCATGGGGTTATGGCGCTTCGTTTGCAAAATGAGCGTATGACGTCTGGTTTGTTGCCTAGTTTGTCTGAGTATCGTGAGCGGTATCAGGTGAATGAGGGTGTTTTGGCCTTAGCGCATGATGATGCGATTGTTATGCATCCGGGGCCTATGAATCGTGATGTTGAGATTTCGGGTTCGTTGGCGGATGGTGAGCGTAGTGTTATTGAGCAGCAGGTTGCTAATGGTGTGCCTGTTCGTATGGCGGTTTTGTATTCGCTTTTGGTTGGGAAGAAGTAAGGGTTGTTATGAGGAAAGTTATTAAGAATGCGCGTCTTGTTGATGCAACACGTGATTATGGTACGGCTGATTTGTATCTTAAGGATGAGCTTATTGAGGGTATTAATCTTTCTGGTAGTGTTGATGAAACAATTGATGCTGGTGGTTTAGCGTTGTCGCCTGCGCTTATTGATTTGCATGTGCATTTGCGTGAGCCGGGTCAAGAGGTGAAAGAGGGTTTAGAAACAGGTCTTGCGGCTGCGGCTGCGGGTGGTTTTGGGTCTATTGTGAGTATGGCAAATACCAGTCCGACGGTGGATGAAGCGGGTATTGTTACAAGTTTGCTTGAGAAGGCTGAGCGTGTTGGGCAGGCTAGGCTTTTTCCGAGTGCTGCGCTTAGTCATGGGCTTCAGGGTAAAACGTTAACAGATTTTGCGGCTTTGAAGGCTGCGGGTGCTGTCATGATTACGGATGATGGTATTCCTGTTCAGGATAGTCACTTGATGCGTCGTGCTTGTGAGTATGTGCGTGAGCTTGATCTTATTATTCAGACGCATTCTGAGGAGCCGTCTTTACGGCAGAATGGCATTATGAATGAGGGGCTTGTTTCGCAAAAATTAGGTATTCCGGGTAATCCTATTTCGGCTGAGGCGATCATGATTTATCGTGATTGTGAGATTGCTGCTATGACGGGTGCTAGGGTTCATATTGCGCATATTTCGAGTATGCGTGGCATGAAGGTGGTTGAGTGGTTTAAGGCGCAGGGTGCGCCGGTTACTGCTGAGATTACACCGCAGCATTTGACCCTGACAGATAGTGTTTTTGAGTCGTTTGATCCTATTTATAAGGTAGCCCCGCCGCTTCGTACGCAGGAGGATGTTGCGTATTTGCGTGACGCGGTTGCGCGTGGTGTGGTGGATAGTATTGGTACGGATCATGCGCCGCATACGCGTGCTGAGAAGCATCAGGATTTAGCTGCTGCACCTTTTGGAATTGCGAATATTGAAGTTTGTTTTCCGTTACTTTATACAGAGCTTGTTGAGACGGGTGTTATTGGTTTAGAGCGTTTGTTGGAGCTTTTAACAACAGGTCCAGCTCGGGTTATGAAGTGGGCTGCGCCTACTTTGGAGGCAGGTAAAGCTGCTGATCTTGTTTTGTTTGATCTTGAAGGTGCTAAAGAAGTTGATCCAGCAAGCTTTAAGAGTAAAGCTAAGTTTAGTCCTTGGGCTGGGCAGAGTTTAAAGGGTTGGCCTGTTAAGACGTTCGTGGC
>CAYGTA010000566.1:0-2934 GCA_964352605.1 uncultured bacterium
AGAAAGGCTCAGATTCGTTCAGCTGCTATCGAACTAGCAGATAACGATGAATAATTGAACTATTGATGACTAAACAAAAATCTCTAATACGTCCTCCAGCAGTACCACTGGTGGTGAATGATCCCTACATGAGTGTGTGGTCATTCACGGATACCTTATCTGAAGACTGGACACGTCATTGGACGGGAAAAGTCCAGTCTATGGTCGGTCTTATTCGCATCGACGATCAAGCCTATGGATTCATGGGACCTCTGAAACAATTGAAAAATCCGTCTATTACACTCATGGATCAAGAGTCTGTCACGGTATTGCCAACGCGAACGATTTATCAATTTACAAAGGCTGGCATCCGTCTTAGCTTGACTTTTCTGACACCACTTTTGCCTGCTGACTTGGACATGATGTCCCGCCCCATCACCTATCTTGATTTTCAAGTTTCTTCTACTGATGGAAAATCGCATGAGGTAGACATCTACTTTGATATTGGCGCGGATTGGGCCGTCAATATCCCACAACAATCTGTCGTATGGGGAAGGCATCAGTTTGGAGATGTTAATACCCTATGGATGGGTTCTGTCGAACAATTTGTATTGGGAAAAAGTGGTGATGATCTCAGAATTGACTGGGGGTATTTATATACCGCTGCGTTTCCTGATCAACATGCAAGTAGCAACTTTGGTCATGGTACGAACTTGCGTAAGCAATTCCTCGCTGAGGGCAAGTTATCTCAGATAGACAGTGGCGAAATGCCCCAAGCAGCGGGTCAATGGGAGTCTACAATCAATGCCGCATGGGCATTTGAAATCGGGCAAGTTTCTGATGAGGTGCTAAGTCAGCAGTTAGTCATTGCCTATGATGACCAATTCTCCGTTGAACATATGCATCGCAAACTCCGTCCCTATTGGCGACGAGGCGGTACAACGATTGCTGAACTTATTCAAACAGCTCTAGCAGATTACGATAGTATTAAGAAGCGGTGCGAGTCTTTTGATGAAC
Source organism: uncultured bacterium (assembly GCA_964352605.1). Classification (GTDB taxonomy): domain Bacteria; phylum Deinococcota; class Deinococci; order Deinococcales; family Trueperaceae; genus JAHEBB01. The sequence continues at coordinate 997 of CAYGTA010000566.1, forward strand.
ACATCATGGCTGACCTACGTCATGTTGGTGGCGAAGACTACGCACATTTAGCTGCGCTCAGTTTTCGTCAATGTATTGCCGCACATAAGCTAGTCGTTGATATGGATGGGACTCCGTTGTTGTTTTCTAAAGAGAACTTTAGTAATGGCTGCATTGGAACAGTAGATGTCACCTATCCATCATCTCCCTTTTTCCTATTATTTAATCCCTGCCTACTCCAAGCACAATTGCGTCCAATCCTTGACTATGCAAAGTCAAGTCGTTGGCGATTTCCTTTTGCACCACATGATCTAGGCATATATCCTCATGCAAACGGTCAAGTTTACGGGGGTGGAGAAGAATCAGACGTTAATCAAATGCCAGTTGAAGAATGCGGAAATATGCTATTGATGGTTGCCGCCTTTTGTATAGCGCAGAAGGACATTAGCTTTGCTCGAGCCTATTGGGATCTATTGACGACGTGGGTGGACTATTTAGTAGAAAAAGGACTTGATCCTGAAAATCAGCTTTGTACAGATGACTTCGCTGGACATTTGGCACACAACGTCAATCTTTCACTAAAAGCATTATTGGCAATAGCTGCATTTGCGAAAATGTGTGAAATGGATGGGCAACAAAGCAAAGCAAGCACCTATAGGTCACAAGCTGAGCAAATGGCCCAAGAATGGCTGAAACTTGCGGATGCTGGAGATCATTATCGTCTAAGCTTCGACAATCCTGATAGCTGGAGTCAAAAATATAACCTTGTATGGGATTCTCTGCTCGAGCTGAATTTGTTTCCTGCAAAAGTAGCACATAAAGAAGTTGAGTTTTATAAAACGAAGCTAAACCGTTATGGCTTACCATTAGACAATCGTAACGACTATAGCAAATTAGATTGGTCTGTGTGGTCGGCAAGCCTTTGCCCTCAAAAAGAAGACTTTGAGGCCTTCATTGAACCAATAGCGTTATGGCTTAGTGAAACAGAAAGCCGTGTACCACTCACGGATTGGTATTACACCAAATCTGGAAAGCAAGTAAATATGCAGGCACGCTCTGTTGTGGGTGGGGTATTTATTCGTGTTTTGGGGCAAACTGAGGTTTGGGATAAGTGGCTGGCAAAGCTTGAAAGTCATGACTCAAGAGATTAGTGATGCATGCAAGGCAAGTCTTCAGCGTTTTCAAAAAAGTGACTAACGTAATAGCACAGGAGGTCAGACTAATGAATCAAGCACCAGCTCCCTTATTTCGCGATCCAATCTATGACGGTGCTGCAGACCCAACCATAATCTGGAATCATCAGGAAAAGTCTTGGTGGTTGCTTTATACCCGCCGTCGTGCCAACGTGGATTGTCAAGGTGTTGCGTGGTGCCATGGGACAGACATTGGTATTGCCAGTTCATCAGATCAAGGACAGTCATGGCGTTACCGGGGCATTCTCAATGGGCTCGAGTTTGAGCACGGTCGAAATACCTTTTGGGCACCTGAAGTCTTGTGGAACGCTGGGCTCTACCATATGTATGTAAGCTATGTTCAGGGAGTCCCTCATGACTGGTCGGGGACACGCTCGATTGTACATATGACCAGTCAAAACCTGTGGGATTGGCAATTCGAAAGCATACTGCCTTTAACCTCAGATCGTGTCATTGACGCTGGGATTATGAAATTGTCCGATAACCATTGGCGTATATGGTACAAGGATGAAGTCAATCAATCACACACCTATGCAGCAGACAGTAATGATCTATATAACTGGACTATAAAGGGTCCAGTTATTTCAGACTGCCCCCACGAAGGAGCAAATGTCTTCTTCTGGCAAGGTCATTATTGGATGGTCACCGATTTTTGGAACGGGCTTGGCGTGTATCATTCACAAGACGCTGAAACCTGGGAGCGGCAGGAAAGCAATATCCTCGATACACCTGGGCAGCGCACGGATGATGGCGTGATTGGCGGGCA
>CAYGTA010000567.1:0-2924 GCA_964352605.1 uncultured bacterium
TTAGCATCACAGTGACCAAAAATAAAAAGATTTTACGCATTACTTTCTCCTTTACAAACTATTACTATGCTTCGTTTTCAATAAGGCTGGAAAGAGCGTTAGTACCTAGGGAAAGGTGCTAACGTAGCTTGAGAAGCACACTTTCATCTGTAAACAGAAGTTTAGTATCTTCTAGCTCTATGAATTACCCATAAATCTCGACGCCTCTAACCTAGCCCACTGAACAACACAAAGAAGACGGCTTCATACCTCAGAGGCTCCATCCTCTAAAATCAATCTGCACTTTTCATACGGTAGACATTTAAGAATCCTCCATTTCCATTGAAATTTTGGCGAACCCATGTAAGCTTAATATTGTATTTTCCCGAGACTTAGTTAGCGCATCAAAACGTCTTTTATGACGCGTTAGTGAAAAAGATAAAATGAGTCTTCTAACTTGCCTAAAGAGTGAAAAGCAAAATGCTTGAGCTTAGCCTTTTTTCTTTTGAGGATTTGGTTTTAACATCAATACGTACTGATAGCTTTTCATTAGATAGTGAGATAACTCATCTGTATTTTTTAGGAGAGCGTCAGGTACCAGAACGTACTCTTTCATAACGGTGTTGTAGGTTTCAAATAAGCTTGTTTCGTATTTTTCTAAAAAAGCATCTCTCTGATCTTTTGGCAACCGCAGACCAAGTTCACCTTCCTTATTTATTTGAGAGAACATATGGGTATTAGCTGAAGTATAAGGAACTGTTTTCCCTTTACGCTCAATCTCAGGGTTAGCTGCGATAAGCTGATCATATAATTTAATAACACGATCTCGTCCAAGCTTAGACATATAACCTCCACTTTATAGACACTATTTCTATAGTTTAGCCTTTGAGTTGTTTCTCAATATTAAAGCATTACTTTTCCTTGCACAATGAAATCACTAAGCGATACTAATTGTAACCTTACAATACATTGAGGCAGTCCGCTTAAAGCGGACTGCCTCAGAAAGAATGGAGGAAATCATGACAAACTATGTTTTAATTTATACAGGTGGCACCATTCCTGAAAGTAAAGAAGATCAAGCAGCCGTAATGGAAGACTGGGGAGCCTGGTACGGAACCATGGGAGAAGCCATTGTTGATGGGGGCAATCCATTTGGAGTATCTAAAACAATTAGTGAAAAGGGTGTTAGTAATGGTCCAGCAAGTTCCCCTGCAGCTACTGGCTACACAGTTATTGCAGCTGAGTCACTTGATGATGCTGTAAAAAAAGTTCAAAATCATCCTCATATAAAGCATGGTGGTCAAGTTTCTGTTTATGAAACCTTTAAAATGTAATGATGGAGGTAGTTGATTACCTGGAGAAAATTTAGCTAAGGCTTATTTAAGAATCAGGTAATTAATATAAGTTGATAACGCCTGAATTCTTTTTCTAACGCTAATCCCTAATTAAATCGATGCCGCTGATTCAGCTAGTACAGCTCCCCAAAAGTCCCTAGCCGTTTAACTAGTAGTAAGGGAAGATGGAAGCTATGTCAAGACTACAAGCAGTAGCAATTAACTTAAGCGATAAACAAAGAGACTATTTAGAGCAGTTGTGTCGGCGTCCTAAAAGCCCTGTGGATTTGCTGCTGCGGGCAGGGATTATTTTAAAAGCAGCTGAGGGGCTAAGTAATCAAGCGATAAGCGACTGTCTGCGAATACACCGTATCACGGTGAGGAAATGGCGAGGTCGCTGGGCAGAAGCAATGGCTGAATGGCAGAGCTCGAAGAGAAGGCTGAGACGAAAGAACGCTACAGTGCTATGGAGAGCGTGTTAGCTGATGCTTACCGCTCGGGGATGCCAGCCAAATTTAGTGCTGAAGTGGTGGTACAGATTATTGCTTTAGCATGTGAACTACCCTCAGACTCAGGACTTCCGCTAAGCCACTGGACGCCTGAGAGCTTAGCGACTGAAGCGGTAAAACGCGGTTTTGTCGAAAGCATTTCTCCCCAAAGTGTGGAGCGTTTTTAAAAAGGAAGCCGTGCTGAAGCCACATCTATCTCGTTACTGGCTAACGAATGAACGAGGCAAAGACCCTGAGCGTTTTAATCGAGAAGCGATCACTATCTGTGACCTCTATGCTCAGGCTGAAACGCTTCATGAGCAGGGCATACAGGTCATTAGCACAGATGAAAAGACAGGTATTCAAGCTTTAGAACGTAAACACCCGAACCTGCCCATAAAGCTTGGCAAGCTAGAAAGGCGTGAGTTCGAGTATAGTCGCCACGGTACTCAGACTCTCATTGCCAACTTTGAGGTGGCTACAGGCAAGCTCATCAGTCCTTCTATTGGTGCAAGCCGAACAGAAGAGGATTTTGCCATGCATATTCAACAAACCCTAAAGTCTGACCCCAAGGCAAGCTGGTTGTTTATTGTCGATCAACTCAATACCCATCAGTCCGAAGCTTTAGTGTTGTTAGTAAACAAGCACTGTGAGCTAGACACAAACCTAGGAACATTAGGCGTCAAAGGTGAGTCAGGCATTTTGCAGAGTATGGCAAGCAGAAAGGCGTTTCTCTCTGACCCCTGTCACCGTATCCGTTTTGTCTATACCTCCAAGCATGCTTCCTGGCTCAATCAAATAGAAATCTGGTTCTCTATTCTCGTCAGGCGACTCCTAAAACGTAGCAGTTTTACCTCTACTGACGACCTAAAGCAGAGCATCCTAGACTTCATTGACTATTTCAACAAGGCTATGGCTAAGCCCTTCAAATGGACCTTCGCTGGCAGACCTCTTTGTACTTAACTCTCCATACGGTTACGGACTTCTGGTGACGTGTACTAGAAACAACCTTTAAATTCTCAGTGTGCAACTTATCATGCGCTATACTTGACTATAAAGCGTATCTTGATAGGAGGGCTATTAAGCTCCCTCTACACAGAGCCACTTGGAGGTCATGAAAACT
>CAYGTA010000568.1:0-2921 GCA_964352605.1 uncultured bacterium
GGTTTATGTCGAAGAAGTTAGTGTAGATGTAAAAGCCACTAGTATAGAAACAGAGCTAGGTTTCTTGCTAGAAGTTGCCGGCATTATGCGGCTGAAAGCTGGTCAAGAAGTCATAGCATTGCCTATAGATGGTTTTGCTTTTAAAGTACTTCAACAAACTCCCGTTGAAGCTGAAGGTTTAAGCATTCCGCTGAACCAAGTGCCTAGTGATATTCGCCGTCTTGCTATGTGGCAACTTGAAGAAGCAAGAGATACAGACATGGCACCCGGCTGGGAAAAAGCTAAACTTGCAGAAACTGTGGCACTCTTTTATAGACCAGATGTTGACGGTGTTGCTTACTATGAATTTGGTATTGAGGCAAGCGCACAAGGGGGCTATATGATGGTTTCTGCAGGTAAACATGATTACCCAATACCGCACTGGGACTTTAAAGGAAAACCCATAAGTGAAGAGTTAAAAGCCATAGCTAGTAGCGCGCCCGCACGCTACTTTAAGTTAGATGCTTTGTCTTACGCAGCAGAAGACGCTAGTGGTGAAAAAGTAGCACAAATTGGTAATGCCTTAGTAAAAATCACAGGACTTGACCCTAAAGCACTTGATAATGCAGAACCCGAATTAGGACGCGCCTACACTCAGACAAATACGGAAGCTAGTGACAGTGAAGCAGCTAGCTTTGCAAAAGAACTCATTCGTGAAGGTAAACAAAGATCTGAAATTCAATTTGAAGCATGGGAATCTTGGCAAGCTTTAAAAGCCCAATATGCAAGCACATACGCAGTACTTATTGAAGCGCTAAAGCGTGAAGCTGCTGAAGATTGGCAAGTTTTAAGCGATGAAGCAGAGAATGGCGAAGGTCTGTTTGTTGCTGAACAACGCACTATTGGCTTGTTAGCCAGCCTTCGTGATTTCAGGCTGACTGGTGAAGGTGCAGACTTGGTAAGGGTAAGACGCAGTGAAACGTTAGAAAATACCTTAGAGCTACAAGTTGGCTCAGTTCAAGAAAAACTACAGTTTGCACTCGAGCTTCGTTATGAGAATGGTCAAACGGAAAGTCTTAAGTACTTTTTGATTCCTTCAGAGTTAGGTGAACCTACCGAACTTCAAACGCTTGCAAGCTGGAGTGCTTGGACAACTTACTGGGCGGATGGTAAACACAATGATCAGCCTTTGTACTTTCAATTTACGTTTGGTAATTGTGCTGTGGGCTGTGGACCTGTTGCATCTGCCATGCTTTTTGCTTGGGGTGATTATCAAGCAGAAACTGGTAATAGTTACTGGGCGTCACGTTGTGCTCTTTTCGGTAACTGTGGTGAAACTGCTCCGCTTTCGCAAACTCCAGATGTTGAAGACATGATTGAAGATATTAATGGCTTTGTTGATACGTTTTGTATAACCGGAAGTGGTGCCACTTACCCTTGGGATATGCCAGATGCCAGTGATTGGTTTACCAATAAACCTGGTGCTAATACGGGTACTGATTCAGATTATCACTGGAATAGTGCAGGTATTTCTGAAAAACGTCTAAGAGAGTATGCTCGTAACTCAATTAGAGACCGAGACACCCCAGCTATTATTGGTACAGGTTGGCTATCTCATTACCCTATGGCTTATGGCTACCGTTTCCGTAGTAAAAGTACATTTTTTGGTTTAGGCACAACTTACGACCGTGAATTTTATGTTAACCAAGGTTGGGGCGGTGTTGATAATGGTTGGGTGAGTGCCAGTACATGGTTTTCTGGTGAAATTGAACCCTAAAATTAGAAATAAAGCGTTTATACTTGCAAAAAAGAGTAGATTAATTCCATTAGTACACACTCTTTGTTGATTAAGAACAGCTGCTCGTTACCTCGAGTTCCTTTTCAGGATAACGAGCAGCTAGATATAAAGGATGAATAATGATTCAGTTTTTCACTAGACATTGGATTGGTGTGTTAATTGCTCTGGTTGCTTTGGGGGTTGCTGCTGCTAGTTGGTATTTTGCTCGCCCTGCTTTAGAAGTGCTTAGGCTAGCTCGAGTTTCGAGTACGTGGACGCCCGTGGAGGCTGACGTTGTTTCTGCAACTATTGATAGTTCTTTTTCGAGTGTTAGTACGGGTTCGGGTAATTACCATGAGCCTAAAGTACAATTCTCTTATGTGGTTGATGGTCGTAGTTACGAGTCTGACATCATTCTTTTTGGTCATTTGCGTTTAACAAATCGTCAGGGTAGGCTTGCGGCTAATCGTATTTTAGATCCTTATAGAAATAATCCAACAGTTACGGCTTTTTATAATCCTGATAATCCAGCGCAAGCTGTTTTAGAGCCGGGCTTTAAACTTCGTTCTTTACATGGTTTGGTGAATGCAGGTATAGGTTTTGCAATCACCCTTGGTTTATTGGTGCTAGCAGTATGGCTCGAGTCTCCTCTAAAACCTAATGACGCTACATGAAAGCTGAGACCCTTGCTTTAGATGAGATCTTCACGGCATTTGGCTTTGAGGCGAAACCGTATCTTTTTTCAGGTAGGCAGTATCACGGGCTTTATAAATCTAAAGAGGTTCATATTTATTTGCGGGCGTTGAAAATTTCTGTCTCTAGTGGATCAAGTAAATATATGGGGCATGATATTCTCATTTATCTTGATAGCCCCTTAAAAACTAGGTCTGCTTTGACTAGAGCTAGTAGCCTAAATGATTTTTTAGATCGCAGCTTTAGTGATTTAGCAGCTGTTCCTGATGAAGACTTAAAAAAGGCAGGGTTTGACTTTAAAGCTTTAGAATTTGACTGGGGTGTTAGCCTTTTGAGCAAAGCAAAATCGCTTATGCTGGGCTTAAAAGATCAACCTATGAGCTCGTTACGAGTTTACCCTGAAGCAGCTTATTTGGCGTTTCGCTTAGATTACCGTTTAATTAATAAAGAGAAGTTGGCTGCGTGGCTCGAG